>NZ_JBXANU010000018.1:0-137799 GCF_058802085.1 Pseudomonas sp. GW822-FHT02G04 | reverse complement strand
CATGGGCGAAAATCGAGTCTGAAAACCTGATTATTGCTTACGAAGCAGGCACAGCAAGGGGGAGCAAGCTCCCCCTTCAGTTTTTACCGGACACTAGTGACGCTCCGCGTGGGAATGCCTCAACGGACGCTCTGCGTTCGGCTTTGGATGGGACGCGGAGCATCCCGGGCTGCATTCCCACGCAGAGCGTGGGAACGATCAGTACGGAGTTACTCAGCCGTCGAAGGCTTCTCCCACAAATTGATCCCGCCCTCCTGGGCAAACCGATCAATCTCCGCCAGTTCTTCCACGCTAAAGCTCAGGTTCTTCAACGCCCCGACGTTTTCGATGATCTGCTCCGGCCGACTCGCGCCGATCAGCGCCGAGGTCACCCGTGGATCGCGCAGGGTCCAGGCCAGCGCCAGTTGCGCCAGGCTCTGACCGCGACGCTTGGCGATTTCATTGAGCGCCCGCACTTGGGCGATGTTGGCTTCGGACAGGTGAGAGGACTGCAATGAATCACCGCCCGGGCGATTGACCCGTGCATCCTTCGGAATGCCATTGAGGTATTTGTCGGTCAGTAGGCCCTGAGCCAACGGCGTGAAGGCAATCACACCAGTGCCGAGTTCGTCGGTGACATCCAGCAGGTCTTTTTCCACCCAGCGATTGAGCAGGTTGTAGGCCGGCTGGTGGATCAGTAGCGGGACTTTCCACTCCTTGAGCAACGCGGCCATTTCCCGGGTTTTCACCCCGGAGTAAGACGAGATACCAATGTACAAGGCCTTGCCCTGTTGCACGGCCGTGGCCAGTGCACTGGCGGTTTCTTCCAGCGGCGTATCCGGGTCGAAGCGGTGGGAATAGAAGATGTCCACGTAATCGAGGCCCAGGCGTTGCAGGCTCTGGTCGAGGCTGGCCAGCACATATTTGCGCGACCCGCCGCCCTGGCCGTAAGGGCCGGGCCACATGTCCCAACCGGCCTTGCTGGAGATGATCAGCTCGTCGCGGTACTGCTTGAAGTCTTCACGCAGCAAACGACCGAAGTTGATCTCGGCGCTGCCATAGGGCGGGCCGTAGTTGTTGGCCAGGTCGAAGTGGTTGATCCCTGAGTCGAACGCCGTGCGCAGCAACGAGCGCTGGGTGTCGATCGGCGTACTGTCGCCGAAGTTGTGCCACAGGCCCAGCGACAGTGCCGGCAGCACCAGCCCGCTGCGGCCTACGCGGCGGTAAGGGATAGAATCGTAGCGGTGTTCGGCAGCGGTGTAGGTCATCGAATCCTCTCTTGTGGGTCTTGAATGGGGTATCGACTGCTTTGCAAGCGGCCCAGCATACGCCCAGACAAACGCCAGGAAAGCCCGGATTCGACTAATTGCTGAAACGTTTCATAGATTATTTAAAACTGACCTACCTCCATAGAGCCGATATCCACGCCCAACGCTTACGCCGACAACTCACGTAGCGCGGCAGCCGCCAAAAAGCCAGACCTTGAGCTATATCGCTGATCTCGTCTGACCGTCTGGTCGATACGCTCAAGCAACTGCTCAGGAAGCGTGGCATTGAAGCGCACCGACTTGCCGAAATAAGGCGTGATATCGAATTCGACCACACCCCACACGCCGCCAGCGTAATCAGGGTTATCAAGATGAGCGTCAATCTCACGCACCTGCGGAAGTGGATCACCATCGGCGACCAGACCTTCGTAGTGCAAAGCCAACGCTTCTTTCACGTTTTCAAATGCCTGCGCCACAGTAGCACCTGCGGAGAAGCATCCCGGCACGTCCGGGATAATCACTCCGTATTCTGAGTCGGCATCCTTGTGCAGAACGACCGGGAATTTCATTTCGATGACTTCTCTGTTGACAGAGATTGGACTGTAAAACAGAAACCAACACGCATACACACCATACACATCTTGCAAAGATCGCCATCAAACGGCACCCGCAAACACCTCCCCCAACCAATCCACAAACACCCGAACCCGTGGCGAAATGTGTCGGTTATGCGGATACAACACCGACACCGGCATCGACGGCGGCGGTGTGTCGGTGAGGATTTCCTGCACCAACCCTTGGGCAATTTGCGTTTCCATTCGGTAATGCGGGCACTGAATCAGCCCCAACCCGGCAATCGCCGAGGCCGCATATATTTCCGCGCCGAACACCGACAACGCGCCCTCGATGGCCACCTCTTTCAGTTCGCCATTCACCATGAATTCGAACGGGAACAGCTTGGCCGTGGTGCGCGAAACGTAGTTCACCGCGCGGTGGTTTTTCAGGTCTTCGAGGTTTTTCGGTTCACCGTATTTACGCAGGTACGCCGGGCTGGCGCAGGTTATCTGGCGCAGGTTGGCGACACGTTTACCGATCAGCGCCGAATCGCCCAAGGTGCCGGCGCGCAACACGCAATCAACGCCTTCGGCGATCAGGTCGACGAAGCGGTCGGCTTCGCTGATGGACAACTCGATGTCCGGGTAGCGCGCCATGAATTGCGGCAACGCCGGGATTACAAAATGCTTGGCCAACGTGCCATGCAGATCCACCCGTAATCGGCCTTTCGGCGCAACGCCGCGAAATGCCAGTTCGGCTTCTTCCAGTTCCGCCAACAACTGCACGCAACGCAGGTAGTACGCCTCGCCATCCAGCGTAGGACGGACCTTGCGTGTGCTGCGTTCCAGTAAACGGGTACCGAGCCAGGCTTCGAACTGATTCAACGTGTGGGTCAGGGTGGCACGCGGCAGGTTCAGGTCATCGGCCGCCAGCGTGAAGCTGCTGCGCTCGTAGATCCGCACGAAAACTTTCATCGCTTTGACTTGATCCACGCTGGGCTCCTGACGATCGATTGTTGGCGATTATTGAACAGTCAAGGCAACTCTCGTGCATTTATCGCCCTGAGTAAACATGTGAATCTGGCTCCACACCTCAGCAAACACCTTCATCACTCAAAGGAATCAACGCCATGACTACTCAAACTTCGAAAGTTGCCATCGTGACCGGCGCCTCCCGCGGCATTGGTGCCGTGATCGCCCAGCAACTGGCCAGCCAGGGTTTCGCCGTCGCCATCAACTACGCCAACAGCGCCACCGAGGCGTCAGCACTGGTGGTAAAACTGCGTCAGGCCGGTCACCGGGCCATAGCGATCAAGGCTGATGTGGCCAACGCCGACGATGTACGCCGGCTGTTCGACGAAACCGAAACCCAACTGGGCAAAGTCGACGTGCTGGTCAATAACGCCGGCATCCTCAAAGTGTTGCCGCTGGCGCAACACAGCGACGAACTGTTCGACCAGAACTTCAACATCCATGCTCGCGGCACTTTCAACACTCTGCGTGAAGCGGCGACCCGTCTGAACAGCGGTGGCCGGATCATCAACTTCTCCAGCAGCACCGTCGGCATGAACCTGCCGGGCTATGCGGTGTACATCGCCAGCAAGGCGGCAGTGGAATCCCTGACCCAGGTGTTCGCCAAGGAAATGCGCGGTCGCAACATCACCGTCAACGCCGTGGCCCCAGGTCCGGTCGCCACCGACCTGTTCCTGCACGGCAAGAGCGAAGAGCAGATCCAGACCTTCGCCAAGATGCCACCGCTGGAACGCCTGGCTCAGCCAGAAGACATCTCCCGCGTCGTGTCCTTCCTGGTCGGCCCGGACTCGGCCTGGGTCAACGGGCAAATCCTGCGCGTCAATGGCGGCCTCGTTTGAGCCGTCTCATCCCCTACCCACGCCAAGTTTGAAGAGGTCAATGCCATGAAATCCGTCATTCTGATTACCGGTGCTTCCAGTGGTTTCGGCGCGCTCACTGCCCGAGCCCTTGCCGACGCCGGCCACACTGTCTACGCCAGCATGCGTGAAACCCTGGGCCGCAACGCGCCACAGGTGGCTGAAGTTCAGCGTTACGCCAACCAGCATCAGGTCGACCTGCGCAGCGTCGAACTGGACGTCGCGTCGAACGAATCGGTCGAGGCCGGTGTCGCGAAAATTGTCGAGGAATGTGGCCGACTGGACGTGATCATTCATAACGCCGGGCACATGTCCTTCGGCCCCGCCGAAGCCTTCACGCCCGAACAGTTCGCCCAGCTCTACGACATCAACGTGCTGAGCACTCAGCGGGTCAACCGCGCAGCCTTGCCGCAATTGCGCAAGCAGGGTCAGGGCCTGGTGTTGTGGGTTTCATCCAGCAGTGCTCGCGGCGGCACCCCGCCGTACCTGGCGCCGTACTTTGCGGCCAAGGCGGCGATGGATTCGCTGGCGGTGTCCTACGCCAGTGAGTTGGCGCGCTGGGGTGTGGAAACCTCGATCATCGTGCCGGGCGCCTTCACCAAGGGCACCAACCACTTCGTGCACTCCGGTTCACCCGCCGACCAGGCCCGCGCCACCGAATACAATGAAGGCCCATATGCCGGGGTTCCGGATCAGGCACTCAAAGGACTCGCCGCCCTGGAACCGGCTGATGCCGATGTCGGCGAAGTGGCTAACGCCATCGTCGAGATCGTCGGCATGCCTTTCGGCACCCGCCCGTTCCGCCGCCATATCGACCCATCGCAGGATGGTGCCGAAATCGTCAACGCGATGGCCGATCGGGTACGCGCCGAGATGTTCCGCCGCATTGGTCTGGAAGACCTGCTCAAACCCTCTATTCGCTAAAACGAGGGTTCCAGTGAAACGACCCGGGGCTTGCCTCGGGTCGACTGCAGTGTTGATGGCATTTCTGTCGCTCTACATCCTGTTTCGCGGAGCAGGACGTTATTCCCTCGACCACACTCTAGGTCGAGAACTCTGAAAGCCGTTGCGAGGACTGCATTATGCACACCACGATCATCATCACCTTCGGCCTGGTCCTGCTGGCACTGATGCTGTTCATCGGCGAGAAAATCGGTTTCTCCCGTCAGACCCTGGCCTACAGTTTTGTCGTGCTGTGGCTGGCGTTGACCTTGATCAACGGCGCAGTCGGCATGGTCAACGCTGGCCAACCGTTGAGCGCGGAACTGGTGGTGGGCAGCGCGGTGTTCGGCGTACCGGTGGCGGCACTGGTACTGTTCATGGTGTTGAGCAGCGAGACCTGAGCGCCACCGGTCGATCAACGCACCAGATGCAAGAACTGCATGTGCCGTTCGTACTGGTCGAGGATGTCGTTGATCACCTGATCCTTGGTGTAACCCACCAGATCGTAGTCCTGACTGCCCTCGCGCAAATGCACTTCGGCACGGTGGTAACGACGGTTGTTGAGTTGCTTGGAACCCATGCCGCCACGGGCGAAGGACGGGGTGAAGTAGCCGCGCATTTGCACCTGATAGATGAACGGATGCAGTTCGCCGTGACCGATTTCCAGGCTGACATTGTCGTTGGCCGGGTCGGGCTGAGTGACCACGTGCAACCCCTTCTCGACAAACACTGCGGTCACTTCCTCGATCGCCGGGCGCACCGTGGTATCAAGGAAGCGATAAACCTCATCCCGAGACGGGAAATGCACTGCCTGACTCAAGCGCTGACGCCAACCGCCGCGCCGTGATCCAGACGCCGGTGCGAGGGAATGCAATTGCGCGATCTGTTTCTGCGACTCCAGATAAAACGCCTTGTGCAGACCCCACATCATCAGCAGCAAAATCATCGAGAACGGTAACGACGTCAGCACCACCGCCGACTTCAATGCGTCGATGCTGCCGGAGAACAACAGCGCACTGGTCACCAGTGCTGTCATCGCGCCCCAGAACACTCGCAGCCATTTCGGCCCGTCTTCATCGGGATTGCCACCCTTGGCGGACAACGTCGACAACACCACGGTGCCGGAGTCGGCAGAGGTGACGAAGAACACGAAGCTGATGAACACCGTGACCGCGATCACGGTTTTGCTCCACGGGTAGGTTTCCAGCAGCAGGTAAAGCGTCATCGATGGATTGTCGATGGCCGACATGCCGAGCGCGCTCATGCCGTGATTGAGGACCTGATCGATGGCGCTGTTGCCGAAGATCGACATCCACGCCAGGGTGAAACCGAGCGGGATCAGCAGCACGCCGAAGACGAATTCGCGGATGGTCCGGCCACGGGAAATCCGCGCAATGAACAGGCCCACGAACGGCGACCATGCAATCCACCAGGCCCAGTAGAACACCGTCCAGCCACCCAGCCAGTCGCTGGGTTTGTCGTAGGCGTAGAGGTCGAAACTCTTCATCGGCAAGGCACCGAGGTAATCGCCGAGGTTCTGGATCAGCGTATTGAGCAGATGCTGGGTGGGGCCAGCGAACAACACGAACAGCAGCAGCGCACAGGCCAGCAGCATGTTGATGTCGGACATCACCCGCACGCCTTTGTCGACGCCGGACACGGCGACGATGATCGCCGCGCCCATCATCAGCGTGATAAGGCCGACCTGAATCCACTGGGTGTGGGCGATGCCAAACAGATAGTCCAGGCCCGAGTTGAGGTGCAATACGCCAAAGCCCATGTCGGCGCCGAGGCCGAACACCGTGGCGATGATGCCGAAGCCGTCCACCGCGTAACCGATGGGACCGTTGATGCGCTTGCCAATCAGCGGGTACAGCGCCGAACGCAGGGCCAACGGCAGGTTATGTCGATAGGCAAAATAAGCCAGCGCCATGCCGACGAAGGCAAACACGCCCCAGCCGTGCAGGCCCCAGTGCAGAAACAGAATCTGCATCGCCTGACGCGCAGCCTCCACCGTGCCGGCCTCGCCTTGCGGTGGTTGCGCCAGGTGCGTCAGCGGTTCGGACACGCAAAAGAAAAACAGCGTGATGCTGATCCCGGCGGCGAACAGCATGCCGGCCCAGGACAAGTAACTGAATTCGGGCTCGTCGTGGTCGGCACCGAGCTTGATCTTGCCGTAGCCGGACAAGGCGGTGACCACCACGAAGACCAGATACAGCGTCATCGCGAGCATGTAGTACCAGCCGACCGTATTGGCCGCCCAGTTTTGCGCTTGCAACAGCCAGGCACCGGCCTGTTCGGGGATCGCCATGACCACGACGGCGAACAACAAAATGAAGGTCGCCGCGAAATAAAACACCGGCGGATTCATGCGGACCTGGCCGCTTACGGGGATGGACGATGCACTCACGAAAGGTGCACCTCGAGGGGGGAAAACGTGGCTGTAAAAATCGGACTCAGCAAAGGCAAGCCTCCTGTTGTGAGCGGGCGGCGAACCACCGGTTTAACTTGAATGAACGTTCAAGTTAAACATGAATAGGGTGCTAAGGACTAATCGCAGGGCTCGGCGGTAGCTTTCAAGGAAGGGTATGACGCGGGGTTACGATCGTTCCCACGCTCTGCGTGGGAATGCAACCCGTGACGCTCCGCGTCACATCGGAGCCAGACACAACATCGGCGATTGGACCGGAACGCGGAGCGTCCCTTGAGGCGTTCCCACGCAGAGCGTGGGAACGATCAATGCATCAACTGGCTTACTTCTGCGTCCCATCATCATGCTGCAGATTCGCCTGGGTCAGGTTGCACCCCGCTGGCACGCTGCGGGTCAGCCAGACGTTGCCACCAATCGTCGAACCCTTGCCGATGGTGATCCGCCCCAGAATCGTCGCGCCGGCATAGATCACCACGTCGTCCTCGACGATCGGATGCCGCGGATGGCCCTTCTGCAACTGGCCGTCTTCGTCCGCCGGGAAGCGCTTGGCGCCCAACGTCACGGCCTGATAAATCCGCACGCGCTCGCCAATGATCGCGGTCTCGCCGATCACCACACCCGTACCGTGGTCGATGAAGAAACTGCGACCGATCTGCGCGCCAGGATGGATGTCGATACCGGTCGCCGAGTGGGCGATTTCCGCGCTGATCCGCGCCAGCAACGGCAACCCGGCGCGATACAAATGATGAGCCAGGCGATGGTGAATCACCGCTAGAATCCCCGGGTAGCACAGCAACACCTCATCGACACTGCGAGCCGCCGGATCGCCGTGGTAGGCCGCCAGCACGTCGGTGTCCAACAGGCTGCGCAATTCCGGCAGAGCGAGGGCGAAGTCCTGAATGATCCGGATGGCCTTGGCTTCGACTTCAGAATCGACCCCGGCACTGTGACGAGCGACGTAACGCAATTCGAGCCGCGCCTGAGCCAGCAATGCATTCAACGCCACGTCCAGGGTGTGGCCGACGTAGAAGTCCTCACTCTCCTCGCGCAAATCCACCGGCCCCAGACGCATCGGAAACAACGCACCGCACAGGGCTTCGAGAATGTCCGCCATGGCCGCTCGGGACGGCAACTCGCGACCGCCCTGCTCGGTGCTGGCGCGGCCGTTTTGTGCGCGCCACTGGTCGCGCGCCGTGCGCAGTTGGCTGACGATGGTCTGCAATTGCCAATGGCTGGAACGCTCGCTCACGGTAAAAACTCCTCACGGGCGGCCGGACTGTCTGGCCGCGCTGACGGCGATTACTTTACGGCAACGACTTGCAGCCGAATTAAGAACCAATAGTGCTGTGATCAATACTTTTGGCTATAAGCGATTGGCAGTTGCCCCGCTAAATACCCGTGCCTATAGTCCTGACATCTTCCTCCGCCAGTACGGACCCATGATCAAACAACAGCTTGCCCGTTTTAACCGCCTCGACCTGCTCGGTCACCCTACCCCGCTGGAAAAACTCGAACGCCTGTCAACCTGGCTGGGCCGCGATGTGTACGTCAAACGCGATGACCTGACGCCATTGGCACTGGGCGGCAACAAGCTGCGCAAACTCGAATACCTCGCCGCCGA
The DNA here is from genome assembly GCF_058802085.1 of Pseudomonas sp. GW822-FHT02G04. Lineage (NCBI taxonomy): Bacteria > Pseudomonadati > Pseudomonadota > Gammaproteobacteria > Pseudomonadales > Pseudomonadaceae > Pseudomonas > Pseudomonas sp. GW822-FHT02G04. The sequence goes on along the minus strand of NZ_JBXANU010000018.1, from coordinate 129,115 downwards.
TGCCCTGGCCCAGGGTGCCGATACGTTGATCACCGCTGGCGCGATCCAGTCCAACCACGTGCGCCAGACCGCGGCCATTGCGGCCAAGCTTGGGTTGGGCTGCGTGGCGCTGCTGGAGAACCCGCTCGGCACTGACGATAGCAACTACATCGGCAATGGCAATCGGCTGTTGCTGGACCTGTTCGATGCCAAGGTCGAGTTGGTGGAAAACCTCGACAACGCTGACGAGCAATTGCAAGCGCTGGCCGCACGTCTGCGCAGCAACGGCAAGAAACCCTATCTGGTACCGATTGGGGGCTCCAATGCAGTGGGCGCTTTGGGTTATGTCCGTGCGGGTCTGGAGCTGGCCGAGCAGATCAAGGACACCGGGCTGCAATTTGCCGCGGTGGTCCTGGCTTCCGGCAGTGCCGGCACCCATAGCGGCCTGGCGCTGGCATTGAGCGAAGTACTGCCGGATTTGCCAGTCATCGGCGTGACCGTTTCCCGTAGCGATGAAGCGCAACGACCGAAAGTCCAGGGCCTCGCCGAGCGCACTGCCGAGCTGTTGGGCGTGAGCTTGCCGGCGAGTTTCAAAGTCGAACTGTGGGACGAATATTTCGGCCCGCGTTATGGCGAGCCGAATGCCGGGACGCTGGCGGCGGTAAAGCTGTTGGCGAGCCAGGAAGGGTTGTTGCTGGATCCGGTATATACCGGCAAGGCCATGGCCGGTTTGCTCGACGGCATCGGGCGTCAGCGCTTCGATGAAGGCCCGATCATCTTCCTGCACACCGGTGGGGCGCCGGCGTTGTTTGCCTACAAAGACTTTCTGTAACCGATCGTTCCCACGCTAATCGATCGTTCCCACGCAGAGCGTGGGAACGATCTCCAGCCACCCCGCATATCTCATAAAAGAATAACAAACTTAATATTTATTATTTTCCTATCTAAAGACGACATCATATAGTCGCGCCGCAGGCGAATTTGCAGCGAGACGCATAAGCTGCTTTAGGGCAGGATATCGCAGTCGTTCAAATCCCGAATTTGCCAACTTTCCTTAAGCGTCTTCCATAAGAAAACACAGGGGCTTGTCATGAATTTTTCCGCACTACGTAGAAATCTGCTGGTGGGCTCGTTGGGCCTGGCGCTGAGCGCCGGCCTGCTCGGGCAAGCGGTTGCCGGAGAGCAACTGCAAAAAATCAAGGACGCGGGCGTGATCAACGTCGGCCTGGAAGGCACTTATCCACCGTTCAGTTTCGTTGATGCCGACGGCAAACTGGCCGGTTTCGAAGTGGAGCTGTCCGAGGCGCTGGCCAAAGAGCTAGGCGTGAAGGTCAAGCTGCAGCCGACCAAATGGGACGGCATCCTCGCAGCCCTGGAGTCCAAGCGTCTGGATGCGGTGATCAACCAGGTGACCATCTCTGAAGAGCGCAAGAAGAAGTATGACTTCTCCGAGCCGTACACCGTTTCCGGGATTCAGGCGCTGGTGCTGACCAAGAAGGCTGCGGAGCTGAACATCAAGACTGCCGCCGACCTGGGTGGCAAGAAAGTCGGCGTAGGCCTGGGCACCAACTACGAGCAGTGGGTGAAAGCCAACGTGCCTACCGCTGACGTGCGCACCTACGAAGATGACCCGAGCAAGTTCGCAGACCTGCGTAACGGTCGCACCGACGCCATTCTGATCGACCGCCTCGCCGCGCTGGAATACGCCAAGAAAGCCAAGGACACTTCCGCCGCCGGCGAACCGTTCTCCCGCCAGGAAGCCGGTATTGCCCTGCGCAAAGGCGAACCTGAACTGCTGGCAGCGGTGAACAAAGCCCTCGAGAAACTGCGCGCCGACGGCACGCTGGCCAAGATCTCGCAGAAATACTTCAACGCTGACGTCACCAAATAATGGAAGAAGCTTTCCAACTTGCGCTGGACTCTGCGCCCTTTCTACTGAAGGGCGCGTACTACACGGTCATCTTGAGCCTGGGCGGGATGTTTTTCGGCCTGCTGATGGGCTTCGGCCTGGCGTTGATGCGCCTGTCGCGCTTCAAACTGGTGAGCTGGATTTCCCGCATCTACGTGTCGTTCTTTCGCGGCACGCCGTTGCTGGTGCAACTGTTCGTGATCTATTACGGCTTGCCGCAATTGGGCATCGAACTTGATCCACTGCCAGCAGCCCTGATCGGCTTCTCGCTGAACATGGCGGCCTACGCCTGCGAAATCCTGCGTGCCGCGATCAGCTCCATCGAGCGCGGCCAGTGGGAAGCCGCGGCCAGTATCGGCATGACCCGTGCGCAAACCCTGCGCCGGGCCATTCTGCCGCAAGCGATGCGCACGGCCCTGCCACCGTTGGGCAACAGCTTCATCTCGCTGGTCAAGGACACCGCGCTGGCGGCCACCATTCAGGTGCCGGAGCTGTTCCGCCAGGCGCAGCTGATCACCGCCCGTACCTTCGAAATTTTCACCATGTATCTTGCCGCCGCGCTGATCTACTGGGTTCTGGCCACAGTGCTTTCGCACCTGCAGAACACGTTGGAAGCGCGGGTCAATCGGCACGACCAGGAGTCCTGACCCAATGATTGTCGTGGAAAAACTGACAAAGCAGTTCAAGGGTCAGGTGGTGCTCAATGGCATCGATCTTCAGGTGAAGGAAGGCGAGGTAGTGGCAATCATCGGCCCCAGCGGCTCGGGCAAGACCACGTTCCTGCGTTGCCTGAATTTTCTGGAAGAACCCACCAGCGGCCGGATCAAGGTCGGCGACATCGAGATCGATGGCAGCCGCCCCCTGAACCAGCAGCAGAGCCTGGTACGGCGCCTGCGCCAGCACGTGGGTTTTGTGTTCCAGAATTTCAATCTGTTCCCGCATCGCACAGCCCTGGAAAACGTCATCGAAGGCCCGATCGTGGTGAAAAAGATTCCACGAGCCGACGCCGTTGCCTTGGGTAAAAAGCTGTTGGCCAAGGTCGGTCTGGCGGGCAAGGAAGACGCTTACCCGCGACGCCTTTCCGGTGGTCAGCAACAGCGCGTGGCGATTGCCCGGGCGCTGGCGATGGAACCGGAAGTGATCCTGTTCGATGAACCGACCTCGGCGCTGGACCCGGAACTGGTGGGCGAAGTGTTGGCGACCATCCGCGGCCTGGCCGAGGAGAAACGCACCATGGTGATCGTCACCCACGAAATGGGTTTTGCTCGGGACGTGGCCAACCGTGTGGTGTTTTTCGACAAGGGTGTGATTGTCGAACAGGGCGAAGCCAAGGCGCTCTTTGCCAACCCGAAAGAAGAACGGACGAAGCAGTTTCTCAGCAAATTCCTTAACAACGCTTAGTTCAACCCCCACTCAAAAACTGTCAACTTCCATGGATGGAAGTGGCACTTTCTCCGACTTATAAAATCCTGTATTCACCTTCAACGACTGCCCTGATTCACTCCAATCATAGATAACTCTCCCCCTCCCATGCGGTACATATATATGTCCTGCAACAGATTCATCTCGCTTAAAATTCATAAAAACCCTCGCTATCCACAGTCCATGGGTTGCTACCTCCAAGGCGTGCAGCCCATCAAATACTGGACAAAATTCGACAGAGCGATGGGGCTTATTAACTACACCGCGTAGGAAATTTCTGAATAACCCAATAACTAACCTTTAACCAAGCAGCTCTATTGACACCTATTCGAACGCACTCTTATCTAGTCTCCAACAGGCGACTTTCATCAAATTCGATCACTCTTCAAATACACAAACAGTGAATCGTTTTGTTGCCTGGTAATTCATGCCTTTCGATCTTTCAGAAACGGATTTCGCGGTAAGGCTTCAAGGAGAGAACCCCATGACAAGCACTTCGAACAAACCCGAACTTGCAGCCCCGACCCTGGCGCAAACTCACAAGGCCGGCATCAGCATCACCTCGGCCGCTCATCTAATGATCGACGTGCCGCCCTATCCCGGCATGGACGAAGGCGACCTGATCGAGCTGTTCTGGAACAACTGCTACGTGGCTTCCAGCGTGTTGGGGACAGACCATGGCGGCAAAGCGGTGAGCCTGCGGGTGCCGGAAAGCTTCATTGCCAACGGTTCTGCTCGCGTCCATTACAAGGTCATGCAGATCGGGCAAGGGCCAGCGGTATCACCGGCGGCGCACGTCCAGATCAAACTGGATTGCCCCGGCGGCCTGCCCTCGCCCCTTTGCGATGAGGAAAACCAGAGCCTGGCGCCGGTGTTCATTCCCGAGACCATTCGCCGTCAGGGGGTCAATCCGAACCAGGTCAAGCGCGGTGTGCCATTGACCATCGAACCGTACCTGAACATGGCCGTTGACGACGAAATCACCCTGCGCTGGGGCGATGTGCGCATGGACCTGCCCAAACTCAAGGCCGACGATGTGGGTCAGCCGATTCAGGTCTGGGTGCCACCGGCAATCATTCTCGAAGCTGGCGAAGACCTTCGACTGGAAGTGACTTACTGCATCCTCGACCGGGTGGGTAACAACTCGCGCTGGGCACCGACACGCACACTGAAGATCGGCTGTGCCAATCCTTACCTGAAAGTGCCGCCCAAAGAAGTGCTCAAAGCTGCTGAGCCCCGAAAGAAACGCCTGTAGTGCGTATGAGGGCTTTTGTGGCGAGGGAGCTTGCTCCCGCTGGGGTGCGAAGCGCCCCCAAAACTGGCTCACACGTTTATGCAATTGAATCGTGATGGCCGATTTTGCGACTGCTGCGCAGCCGAACGGGAGCAAGCTCCCTCGCCACAGGGGTTTCGACCACCCGGGATGCCACCCTTCTATGCATATTCCTAAAAGTTAGTTCATTAATTATTTATACGCGATTAGGGTATATACACCGGACCACCGGACATTCGTGTTTTTCGTTCGCCGCAACGTTTGCGGCGTTTTCATGAGATGTGAGGTAGGTATGGTCCGGAACACAATCACCCCAGTGCAAATCGCCAGGGCATTGCGTGCAGCCAAGGAGCGGCACTGATGTCCAGTCTGGCAGATGCAATCATCCAGAGTGATCTGGACATCGCCCCATTGTTGTTGCCCGCGCAGGTCTTGCGCAACGACGCACAAGCCATCGAGGCTGCCCAAGAGCTGGCGCAAGTCGCCCGCCTGCAAGCCGCCAAACGTGACCAGCAGCGCAAGTTGCCCTGGTCGGAAATCGAACAGTTCACCCGCAGCGGCCTGGGCAGCATTGCCATCCCGCGTGAGTACGGCGGCCCACAGGTTTCATTCGTCACCTTGGCCGAAGTCTTCGCGATCATTTCCGCGGCCGACCCGGCCTTGGGGCAGATCCCGCAGAACCAGTTCGGGATTCTCAACCTGATACTCGGCAGCGCCACCGAGTCGCAGAAAAAGCAGCTGTTCAAAAGCGTGCTCGAAGGCTGGCGAATTGGTAACGCAGGCCCTGAGCGCGGTACCAAAAATACCCTGGAGCTCAAGGCGCGAATCACTGCCGACGGCGATGGCTTCGTCATCAACGGGCAGAAGTTCTATTCCACTGGCGCATTGTTCGCTCATTGGGTAGCCGTCAAAGCACTGAACGATGACGGCAAGCAAGTGCTGGCCTTCGTTCGGCGCGGCACGCCGGGCTTGCGCATCGTTGATGACTGGTCGGGTTTCGGCCAGCGCACCACCGCCAGCGGCACCATTTTGCTCAACAACGTGCGGGTCGACGCCGAGCTGGTGGTGGACAACTGGAAGATCAACGACAGCCCGAACACTCAGGGCGCCGTGTCGCAATTGATTCAAGCGGCCATCGATGCCGGCATCGCCCGGGGCGCCATCGATGACGCCATCGAATTCGTAAAAACCCGTGCCCGGCCCTGGATCGACGCCAAAATCGAACGGGCCAGCGACGACCTCTACGTGATTGCCGATATCGGCAAGCTGAAAATCGAACTGCACGCCGCCGAAGCACTGCTGCGCAAGGCCGGGCAAGTACTCGATCAGGTCAACGCCGCGCCGCTCACCGCCGAGTCCGCGGCACGCGCCTCGATTGCCGTGGCGCAAGCCAAAGTGCTGACCACAGAGATCTCGCTGCTGGCCAGCGAAAAGCTCTTCGAACTGGCCGGCAGCCGCGCGACCCTTGCCGAATTCAACCTCGACCGCCACTGGCGCAACGCACGGGTGCACACGCTGCACGACCCGGTGCGCTGGAAATATCACGCGGTTGGCACTTATCACTTGAACGGCACTTTGCCGGCTCGCCACTCCTGGATTTAACGACCAGATCTCTGGAGAAACACATGTCTCTTTCTCGAAACGTCGCGGTCATTACCAGCGATGAGCAAGCCCTGATTGTCGCCAGTGACCTGGCCGACGACTTCAAACGCGACAGCGCCCTGCGCGACCGCGAACGTCGTTTGCCGCACCCGGAACTGGAAGTGTTTTCCCGTTCGGGCCTTTGGGGCATCAGCGTGCCAAAGGAATACGGCGGCGCTGGGGTTTCCAGCGTCACCCTGGCCAAAGTAATCGCTTTGATCGCCCAGGCTGACGGCTCCCTGGGGCAGATCCCGCAGAACCATTTCTACGCCCTCGAAGTGCTCCGTGTGAACGGCAGCCATGAGCAGAAAAAACGCCTGTACGCCGAAGTGCTGGCAGGACAGCGTTTCGGCAACGCATTGGCAGAACTGGGCACCAAAACCGCCCATGACCGCGTCACCAGCCTGACCCGCGACGGTAACGGTTATCGCATCAACGGCCGCAAGTTCTACGCCACCGGCGCGATTTACGCCCAGCGCATCCCCACCTCCGTGGTGGACGAAAACGGCGTGCAGCAGCTGGCCTTCGTCCCGCACAACAGCAAAGGCCTGACGGTCATCGACGACTGGAGCGGCTTCGGCCAGCGCACCACCGGCAGCGGTTCGGTGGTGTTCGAGGATGTCTACGTTGCCGCCGAAGACGTGATCGCGTTTCAAAGCGCATTCGAGCGCCCGACCACTGTCGGCCCATTGGCACAGATTCTCCATGCCGCGATCGACACCGGCATCGCCCGCGCCGCCTATGAAGATGCGCTGCATTTCGTGCGGACCAAAACCCGGCCGTGGATCGACGCCACGCATGAAACAGCCACCGAAGACCCACTGACCATCAAGAGCTTTGGCCACTTGAGCATTCGCCTGCATGCCGCCGAAGCCCTGCTGGAACGCTCCGGCGAATTCCTCGACCTGGCTCAGGCCGACACCAACGCTGAAACCGTCGCCGCCGCGTCGATTGCGGTTGCCGAAGCCCGGGCCATCAGCACTGAGATCTCCCTCGCCGCCGGCAGCACGCTGTTCGAACTCGCCGGCAGCCAGGCAACCCTGATCGAGCACGGCCTGGATCGCCACTGGCGCAACGCCCGAGTGCACACCCTGCACGACCCGGTGCGCTGGAAGTATCACGCGGTCGGCAATTACTACCTCAACGATGAAAACCCTCCGTTGCGGGGGACGATCTGATGGCCGACGCCAAAAAGAAGATCCTGCTCAACGCGTTCAACATGAACTGCATCGGGCACATCAACCATGGTCTGTGGACCCATCCACGGGACACGTCCACCCAGTACAAGACGATCGAATACTGGACCGAACTGGCGCAACTGCTCGAGCGCGGACTGTTCGACGGTCTGTTCATCGCCGACATCGTCGGCGTGTACGACGTCTACCAGAACTCGGTCGACGTGCCGCTCAAAGAGTCGATCCAGTTGCCGGTCAACGACCCGCTGCTGCTGGTCTCGGCCATGGCCGCGGTCACCCAGAACCTCGGCTTCGGCCTGACCGCCAACCTGACCTACGAGCCGCCGTATCTGTTCGCCCGACGCCTGTCGACCCTCGATCATCTGAGTCGCGGCCGGGTCGGCTGGAACATCGTCACCGGCTATCTGGACAGCGCCGCCAAGGCCATGGGCCTCAGCGAGCAGGTGGAACACGACCGACGCTACGACCAGGCTGACGAATACCTGCAAGTGCTCTACAAACTCTGGGAAGGCAGCTGGGAAAACGGCGCGGTACTCAACGACCGCGAGCAACGGATCTACGCCCAGCCAGACAAAGTGCACAAGGTCGAGCACAAGGGCGAGTTCTATCAGGTCGAGGGATATCACCTCTGCGAGCCGTCGCCGCAACGCACGCCGGTGCTGTTCCAGGCCGGCAGCTCCGATCGCGGCCTGCTGTTCGCCGGTCGGCATGCCGAGTGCGTGTTCATCAGCGGCCAGAACAAACCGGCGACCCGGGCTCAAGTGGACAAGGTTCGCGCCAGCGCCGTCGAGGCCGGGCGCAATCCTGAGGACATCAAGGTGTTCATGGGCTTGAACGTGATCGTCGGCGCCACCGAAGAGCTGGCGTGGGCCAAGCATGCCGAGTACCTGAGCTACGCCAGCGCCGAGGCCGGCGTGGCGCATTTTTCGGCGTCCACCGGGATCGATTTTTCCGAGTACGAACTCGACGAACCGATCCAGTACGTGAAGAGCAACGCCATCCAGTCCGCCACCAAGAACCTGCAAAACAACGACTGGACCCGCCGCAAACTGCTGGAACAACACGCCCTCGGAGGCCGCTACATCACCGTGGTCGGCTCACCTGAGCAAGTGGCCGATGAGCTGGAATCGTGGATCGCCGAAACCGGCCTGGACGGTTTCAACCTGACACGGATCGTCACCCCGGAAAGCTATGTGGATTTCATCGAACTGGTAATTCCGGAGTTGCAGCGCCGAGGGTCATACAAGACCGCTTACGACAACGGCAGCCTGCGGGAAAAGCTGTTTCACCGTGACGCGCATTTGCCTGAGCAACATACCGGCTCCCATTACCGACACTGACTCCTTGTAACTGATCGTTCCCATGCGCAGCAAAGGAATGCAGCCCGGGACGCTCCGCGTCCCAAGAGCGGACGCGGAGCGTCCGTTGAGGCATTCCCACGCGGAGCGTGGGAACGATCGCCCTTAACTGACTGGAAGACATCTCATGACCAAACAACTCTTAACCCACCCAGTCAAAGCACTGGCCCTGGCCCTCGGCCTCTTCAGCTCCATCACCTTCGCCGCCGACGCGCCGCTGAAGGTCGGCACCACCGCCGCCTTCGCCATTCCCCTGGAGGCCGCCGTGGAAGAAGCCAACAAACAAGGCCTGAAAGTCGAACTCGTGGAGTTCAGCGACTGGATCGCCCCCAACGTCAGCCTCGCCTCGGGCGACATCGACGTGAACTACTTCCAGCACATCCCGTTCCTGGAAAATGCAAAGGCCGCCGCCGGTTTTGACCTGGTGCCGTTCGCCCCGGGCATCATCAACAACGTCGGTCTCTATTCGAAGAAATACAAAAGCTTCGACGAGTTGCCAGAAGGCGCCAGCGTGGCCATCGCCAACGACCCGATCAATAGCGGTCGCGGCCTGCAACTGCTGGCCAAGGCCGGCCTGATCACGCTCAAACCGGGTGTCGGCTACAAGGCCACCGAAGAAGACATCATTGCCAACCCGAAGAAAATCAAAATCCTCCAGGTCGAAGCCGTGCAACTGGTACGCGCCTACGACGACGCCGATCTGGTCCAGGGTTACCCGGCCTACATTCGCCTGTCGAAAACCTTCGATGCCAGCTCCGCCCTGCTGTTCGATGGTCTCGATCACAAGGAATACGTGATCCAGTTCGTGATCCAGCCGAAAAGTAAAACCGACCCACGCCTGATCAAATTCGTCGACATCTATCAGCACTCGCCAGCGGTTCGCGCAGCGCTGGATAAGACCCACGGCAAGCTTTATCAAGCGGGTTGGGAAAGCTGAATATGACCGCCGCCATCCAACGGCGACTGGAGATTCCAGAGCCAAAAAGTGCTGAACGTACCGAGTTGCACCCCGAACTGAACCGCGCCCACGTGCGCTTCATCGGCCTGGGCAAAACCTACAACGGCCAGCAAGGTCCGGTGGCGGCCCTGCACGGTATCGACCTGGCGATCCAGCGCGGTGAAGTGTTCGGCATCATCGGGCGCAGCGGTGCCGGCAAGTCGTCGCTGATCCGCACCATCAACCGTCTAGAACAACCGAGCAGCGGGCGAGTGCTGATCGATCAGGTGGACATCGGCGAGTTCGATGAAGACCGCCTGGTGGCGCTGCGCCGACGGATCGGCATGATCTTCCAGCACTTCAATTTGATGTCGGCCAAGACGGTTTGGCAGAACGTCGAGTTACCGCTGAAAGTCGCCGGTGTGCCCAAGGAAAAACGCGAGCAGAAGGTCCGTGAATTGCTCGAATTGGTCGGCCTGCAAGGCAAGCACAAGGCTTATCCGGCGCAGCTTTCCGGCGGGCAGAAACAACGTGTCGGCATCGCCCGTGCGTTGGTGCATGACCCGGAAATTCTGCTGTGCGACGAGGCGACTTCGGCCCTCGACCCGGAGACCACCCAATCGATCCTCGGCCTGCTGCGCGAGATCAATCAGCGCCTGGGCCTGACCATCGTACTGATCACCCACGAAATGGCGGTGATCCGCGATATCTGCGATCGGGTCGTGGTGTTGGAGCACGGGCGAATCGTCGAGCAAGGGCCGGTCTGGGAAGTCTTCGGCAACCCGCAACATGAGGTCAGCAAGACCTTGCTCGCGCCGCTGCAACACGGTCTGCCGGAAGAACTGCAAAGCCGCTTGCGGACACAGCCGCAGTCTTCGGACGCCGCCGTGGTGCTGCGTTTGCAATTCACCGGCAATACACGCGATGAGCCAGACCTGGCGGCGCTGTTCAGCGCCCTCGGTGGCCGCGTGCGCTTGCTGCATGGGGGCGTGGAACGGATTCAGGGCCATGCGCTGGGGCAATTGCTGCTGGCGGTGACCGGTTCGTCCCTCGGTGCCGAGGAATTGCGTCAGCGCGCCGGTCATTGGGCGCAACAGGTAGAGGTGCTGGGTTATGTGGTTTGATCGGTTGCTGCAAGGTTTCATCGACACCTTCCTGATGGTCGGCGTGTCGTCCCTGATCGCGCTGCTGGCGGGCATTCCGTTGGCAGTGATTCTGGTCACCAGCGCCAAGGGCGGGATCTACGAAGCACCGGCACTGAACCGCGCACTGGGCGCGTTCGTGAACCTGTTCCGCTCGATTCCGTTTCTGATTTTGATGGTGGCGCTGATTCCGTTCACCCGGTTGATTGTCGGCACTACTTACGGTGTATGGGCGGCGGTGGTGCCGCTGACCATCGCCGCCACACCGTTCTTCGCGCGCATCGCCGAAGTCAGCCTGCGGGAAGTCGACCACGGGTTGATCGAAGCGGCGCAAGCGATGGGGTGCCGGCGTTGGCATATCGTCTGGCATGTGCTGTTGCCCGAGGCGCTGCCGGGGATTGTCGGTGGCTTCACCATTACGCTGGTGACGATGATCAACTCGTCGGCCATGGCCGGGGCGATTGGCGCTGGTGGGTTGGGCGACATTGCGTATCGGTATGGGTATCAGCGGTTTGATAGCCAGATCATGCTGACGGTGATTGTGTTGCTGGTGGTGTTGGTGGCGATGATTCAGTTGGGCGGGGATCGGTTGGCGCGTGGACTCAACAAGCGCTGAATCAAGATCAAAAGATCGCAGCCTTCGGCAGATCCTACAGGGGTCATGTCAGACGCAAACTCCGGGTTAACACAAAACCCCGTAGAAGCTGCCGCAGGCTGCGATCTTTTAAAGCGCGAAAGCGCTTATAGTCAGTGCTTCTCTCTTTTTCTGTGCAGCCGACCATGAAACAGACACCCGCCGACCTGGAGCAGATCACCTCCACCACTCTGGGCCATTACAACGCGGTGGCCGAAGACTTCCGTGAAGGCACTCGCGATCACGATGTCAGCCAGAACATCGATGCCCTGCTACGGCATATCCAGAGTAACGCGCCATTCAGCATTCTCGACTTTGGCTGCGGCCCTGGCCGCGACCTGAAAACCTTCACCCGCCTGGGCCACATCGCCGTCGGGCTCGACGGTTCGGAAAAGCTTGCGCAGATGGCCCGGGACGACAGCGGGTGTGAGGTCTGGCAGCAGGACTTTCTGAAACTCGATCTGCCGGCCGAGCGGTTTGACGGGATTTTTGCCAACGCGGTGCTGTTTCATGTGCCGAGCCAGGAATTGCCGCGGGTGTTGAAGCAGTTGCGCGAGGCGTTGAAACCGGGCGGTGTGTTGTTCAGTTCCAATCCGCGTGGCGAGAATCAGGAGGGCTGGAACGGACCGCGGTATGGGGCGTATTACGATCTTCAGGTGTGGCGCGAAATGCTGACCGAAGCGGGGTTTGTGGAGCTGGAGCATTACTACCGGCCGGCGGGGCTGCCGCGGGAGCAGCAGCCTTGGTTGGCGAGTGTTTGGCGTCGAGTCGACTGATCGTTGATCGTTCCCACGCTCTGCGTGGGAATGCCTCTCGGGACGCTCTGCGTCCCTGCGGCTGTGACGCGGAGCGTCACTGGCTGCATTCCCACGCGGAGCGCGGGAACGATCATTACGTAGCGTGTTTCTTCGGCTCGCGAACCTTGTACCAGGCCACATACAGCGCCGGCAAAAACAGCAGCGTCAGCAACGTCGCGATGATGATCCCGCCAATCATCGCGTAGGCCATCGGCCCCCAGAACACTTCCCGGGCAATCGGGATCATCCCCATACTCGCTGCCGCCGCCGTCAACAAAATCGGTCGACGCCGATGTTCCGTGGCCTGCACCACCGCGTCCCACTGCGTATAACCACTCTTCTCAAAAGCGTCGATCTGGGTCACCAGAATCACCGAGTTGCGGATGATGATGCCGATCAGCGCCAGAATCCCGAGGATGGCCACGAAGCCCATGGGCGTGCCCGTCGGGATCAGCGCCAGCACCACGCCGATCAAGCCGAGTGGCGCGACGCTGGCCACCAGGAACAGCTTCTGCACGCTGTGCAACTGGATCATCAGGAAGGTCGCCATCAAAAACAGCATCAACGGCACGACCTTGGCAATCGGCCCCTGAGCCTTGCCACTTTCCTCCACCGTACCGCCAGTGGCAACTTTGTAGCCCACCGGCAAACCGGCGGCGAATTTGTCGATCTCCGGTTGCAGCTGTTGCACCAGGTCGGTCGGCTGAATTTCGTCGCGCACCGCGGCCTTGATGGTGATGGTCGGTTTGCGATCACGACGCCACACCAGCGGTTGCTCCAGCTCGTAGCGCACCGTGGCAAACGCCAGTAGCGGAATCGAAGTGCCGCCGGGAGTAACGATCTGCAGGTTCTGCAAGGTTTCCGGGCTGCCGCGCTCGGCATCTTCAGCGCGGCCGACCACGTTGATCAGGTAGATATCGTCATCGACCTGCGTCACCGGCGAGCCGACGACGATGCTGTTCATCAGGTTCGCCACGTCTTCCGACGACAGCCCCAGTTGCCGCGTCTTGTCTTGCGCGATGTCGATGCGCAGGACTTTGCCCGGCTCGTTCCAGTCGTAAATGATCTCGCCGATGTGCGGGTTTTTATCCAGTTCGGTGGCCAGGGCGATCGCGTGTTTGCGCACTTGATCGATGTCTTTACCGCTGACCCGATATTGAATCGGACGCCCCACCGGCGGGCCCATTTCCAGCGCCTGGACGTAACTGCCGATGCCGACGAACTCTTCACGCAAGCGCTTTTGCAAACGAGCTGTCAGCGCCGTGCGTGACTCCAGGCCTTTGCTGACGATCACCAGTTGCGCGTAGTAAGGGTTCTGCAACTGCTGGTCGAGGGGCAGGTAGAAACGGATCGCGCCTTCGCCGATGTAGGTGCTCCAGCGCACGATATCCGGGTCGCCCTTGAGCGTCGCTTCGAGCTTGTCCACGGCTTTGCGGGTTTCGGCGATCGAGGCGTTTTGCGGCAGGTTCAGGTCGACGAGGATTTCCGGTCGGTCCGAGGATGGGAAGAACTGGTTCTGCACGAACCGCATGGAAAACACTGAAAGCACAAACAGCGCCACGGTGATGCCGATGGCCCACCAGCGATTGCGCATGGCCCAGAGCAGGCCGCCATTGAATGCCCGACCGATGCGCCCTGGCTCTGCGTCATGCGGTTTCACATTGGTGCTCAGAATATGCACACCGAGTACCGGGGCGAACAGCACGGCGACAATCCACGACACCAGCATGGCCACCGCGATCACCGCAAACAGCGTGAAGGTGTACTCACCGGCGGAGCTCGCGTTCAAACCGATCGGCACGAAACCGGCGACGGTGACCAGCGTGCCGGTGAGCATCGGAAATGCGGTCGAGGTGTAGGCGAAGGTCGCCGCTTGCTCTTTGGTTTCGCCCATTTCCAGGCGCGTGACCATCATCTCGACCGTGATCATTGCGTCGTCCACCAGCAGGCCGAGGGCGATGATCAGCGCACCGAGGGAAATCCGCTGCATGGTGATGCCGCTGTATTCCATGAAGAGGAAGACCATGGCCAGCACCAACGGAATCGAACACGCCACCACCAGCCCGGCGCGCACGCCAAGGCTGACGAAGCTGACGATCAGCACGATTACCACGGCCTCGAACAACGCACTGGTGAAGCCGCCGACGGCTTCTTCCACCACTTCGGCCTGATCGGAAACGTTGTGCACGCCAACGCCCACCGGCAGGTCGGCCGTCAGCTCGTTCATGCGCAGGTGCAGCGCCTTGCCGAATGCCTGAATGTTGCCGCCCTTCTTCATGGCAATCGCCAGGCCGATGGCCGGCTGGCCGTTGAAGCGAAACTCCGGGGTGGCCGGATCGACGTAACCACGGCTGATGTCGGCGATGTCGGCCAGGCGGTAGAAGCGGTCGTTGAGCTTCAGGTTGACGTTGGCCAGGTCTTTCTCAGAGACAAACTGCCCCGAGGTCCGCACCGAAATCCGCTCCGGACCAGCCTCGATCACCCCCGCCGGGGTCACGGCATTCTGTGATTGCAGGCTCTGCACCACCTGGCGCTGATCGATGCCGAGGGCGGCGAGTTTGCGGGTGGAGAAGTTCAGGTACAGCACTTCATCCTGCTCGCCGATCATTTCGACCTTGCCCAACCCTGGCACTTCACGGATTTCGGCACGCACCTGTTCCACGTAATCGCGTAGCTGGCGCATCGACAAGCCGTCAGAGGTAAAGGCATACACCGAACCGAACACGTCACCGAACTCATCGTTGAAGCCCGGCCCTTGCAGGCCTTGCGGGAAGTCGCCGCGGATGTCGTTGATCTTCTTGCGCACCTGATACCAGATTTGCGGAATGTCCTTGGCGCTGGTGGTGTCGAGCAGGTTAACGAAGACCGTCGATTCGCCGGGGCGGGTGTAGCTTTTCACGTAATCGAGCGAGTCGAGTTCTTCGAGTTTTTTCTCGATCCGGTCAGTGACCTGTTTGAGGGTTTCTTCCTGAGTCGCACCGGGCCAACGGGTCTGGATCACCATGGTTTTGATGGTGAACGACGGGTCTTCTTCGCGGCCCAGGTTCAGGTAGGAGAACACGCCCATCAACAGCGCGACGAACATCAAATACCAGACAAACGACTGATGCTTGAGGGCCCACTCGGATAAGTTGAAACTCCCTTTCATTGCGGGCTGCCCTCGTCGATTTTCACTTTCTGCCCCGGTTTGAGGCTGTTCACACCGGCACTGACCACCCGCTCGCCAGAGTTCACGCCGTTGGCCAGGACCACCGTGGCATCGGTCCGGCTGATCACGCTGACGTCCCGTGGCGCAACGGTTAGCGTCTGCGGGTCGATGACCCAGATCCGTGTTTTCCCATCGACCTCTTGCAGCGCACTCACCGGAAGTTCGAGGCGAGGCTTGATTGCGGAGCTGAGGGTCACGCTGATCGCCGTGCCGAGGTGAAAACCCGGCGGCGTATCGGTCAGGCTCAGGCGGGCGCGACGGGTACGGGTCGCGCTTTGGGCCTGGGGTTCGATTTCACGCACGATGGCGGTGCTGGTGATGCTCGGGTCCAGCTGCGAGGCGACCTGGAACACCACGTCGGCCGGCAAATCATCGACCAGGGTGTCGGGCAAGTCGATCACCGCTTCCTTGATGTCCGGCTGCGCCAGGGTCACCACCTGCTGGCCGGCCGTCACCACTTGCCCGGCTTCGGCGCTCCACGCGGTGACAATGGCTTTGTGATCGGTGCGCAGTTCAACGTAGTTGAGTTGGTCCTGCGCCTGATTGACCGCGGCCCTGGCTTGATCGAGGGACGCCTGGGTGGTTTTCAAATCGGTCTGGGCGATGTCCAGTTGCGCCTGCGCGCCAACCCCGCGATTGAACAACTCCTGCTGACGCCGGGCGTTGGCCTGGGCGTTGATAAGCTGCGCCTGGACACGCGCCAGATCCCCTTGAGCCGAGCGCAACTGGTTCTGCTGATCGGTGGGGTCAAGGGTGGCGAGCAAGGCGCCCTTCTGTACTTCGGCGCCGACATCGACGTTACGGCTGGCGATACGCCCCGGCACACGGAACCCGACGTTGCTTTCGTAACGGGCCTGAATGCTGCCGGCGAACCGGCCGAGGTTCTCTTGATTGAGCGCTTTCACCTCTATGGACAGCACCGGCCGTACCGGTTCTGGCGGAGCTTCTTCCTTGGAACAGGCGCCCAGCAGCACAGCGGCGGACAACAGCAACAGGCGTTTCATGGTTGGGCTCCTGTCGCTGGGGTCTCGTAGGTATTTTCGACGACCTCCACCCGCACGCCCGGGTGCAGTAACTGACCACCCGCGGTGACGACTTTTTCGCCACCGGTGAGGCCAGCGCTAACAATGACTTTGCCGGTCAGGTAACGACCGACGGTGACCGTGTGCAGCTGCGCCTTGCCCTCGGCGTCCACCAGCCACACGGCCGGGTCGCTGAGATTTTTGGTCAGGGCCGCCCAAGGCAGTTCCACCGCGGTTTTGCCCACAGGCTTGGCGGTGGCGCTCACCACCGAGCCGAGCTGCATGCCTTCAGGAAGGCTGTCGAGGCTGACTTTGACTTGCACCGTGCCGGTCTGCGCAGACACCGCCGGCGTGACTTCGCGAACGGTGCCCGTGGTTTTGATTTTCGGATTGTCGAGCAGGCTGACCACAATCGATCTATCCGACGGTGGTTCGGCCAGCAGCGATTCGTAAACGTTGAACACCGCGTCACGCTCGCCATCTCGGGCCAGGCTGAAAATCGGCACCGTGGCTTGTACCACCTGGCCGACTTCGGCCTGGCGCGCGGTAATCACGCCCGGCGCGTCGGCAATCAACGCGGTGTAGCTCAGTTGATCGCGGGCGTTGGCCAATTGCGCTTGAGCGGCGCTCAGAGCGCTCTGGCTGCTGCGCAAGGCCGCTTGGGCGGAGTCGTATTCGCTCTGGCTGGTGTAGCCCTTGGGCAGAAGTTTTTGCTGGCGAACGAAGGCTGCCGCTGTCTGTTTGACCCGCGCCTGTTCGGCAACCACCTGGGCCTGCGCCGAATCGACATTGGTTTGCAGGTCTTTGGGGTCAAGCCTGGCCAGTACTTGTTTGGCTGAAACACGGTCCCCGACGTCGACCATGCGCTGGATGATCTTGCCGCCCACGCGGAACGACAACTCGGTCTGGACACGCGCCTGGACGTCGCCGGTGAGTGTCACCGCGGCGGCGTAATCGGTTGGCTTGACCTCTTGCACGAAAACTCGCGGGCGGTCCTTCTCGACTGGCTTTTTATCGCCACAGGCGGTCAGCAAGGCAAAGATGCTCAGGCCAACCATTAATTTCAATCCGGGACCCGCCATGCAGACTCCTTTGCGTTGTACGTACGTGCCAGTGACGATACGACTGTGAGCTTAGAACAGGGTTCCACCTTCGCCCACGCCGATAATCGAAGACCGCGATCTTTTGACTTTAGCGATCGTGATATCGCCGGAAGATCAAAAGATCGCAGCCTTCGGCAGCGTCTACAACGTTAATTCATCAACGCGGTGATCCTGATGCCGATTTGGTGGTCGGGCAGCGGATGCTGGATGAGCCGGCGTGGTATTGGCCTGACTGAGACACACTGATCGTTCCCACACCTGTGGCGAGGGAGCTTGCTCCCGCTGGGGCGCGCAGCGGCCCTAAACCTGAGCATGCGATTTGTCTGAGGTAACGCATTGATAGGTTTTGCGGCTGCTGCGCAACCGAACGGGAGCAAGCTCCCTCGCCACAGGTGGAAACGTTTATCTGAAGCAAATCACCCCTGCCACTTCCCACCCTCGACGATCACGCTCTCAGGCCTGGTGTCATCGCTCAATTCTTTACGCACATACTGGTCGTACAGCTTGAGCAAAAACTTCTCCTCACCCAGCTTCGCCAACTCGGCATTCACCCAGTCACGCAGTTCGATGTTGCCCTTCTTCACCGCCGGGGCGATCGGCGCTTCGGCGCCCAACTTCTGTTCCAGCACGCGATAACCCGGGTTCTGCTTGGCCCAGCTGAACAGCACCAGATTGTCCTGCGCATAAGCGTCGCCGCGACCATTGGCCAGGGCTTGCAGGGACTCGGAGTTTTTCTCGAACTTCAGCAGTTTCCAGTCCGGGTGATTTTTGGTCAGCCAGACATCGGCTGTGGTGCCCGTGGTCACGATAGTCGTGCGAGTCGCCAGGTCATCAAGGTTCTTCACCGAACTGGCCTGAGGCACCAGCGCCTGCACCGCCACCTTGAGGTTCGGGTTGGTGAAGTCCACTGCTTCCTTGCGCTCCGGGGTAACGGTCATGTTGGCCAGGATCAGGTCGACCTTGTCGCTTTGCAGAAACGGAATCCGGCTCGCCGGCTCCACCGCCACGAACTCGACTTTGTTTTCATCGCCCAACAAATCCTTGGCGAATTGGCGGCCAATGTCGGTATCGAACCCCACGTAGCGTCCGGCTTCATCGACAAAACCGAACGGCGGTTTGTCGGTGAACACGCCGACAATCAGCTTGTCCCGGGCTTTGATCTTTTCCAGGTAACCGGCCGGTGCGCTGCTGACGCTGGCGACTTTCGGCTTGGCCGGTTCTTCGGTTTTGTTGCAACCGGCCAACAGCGCCAGGCCGAACAGCGGGAGTAGCAGCAGAGAAGACTTGGCAGTTTTCATGGCAGTTCCAATTCCTTTATTTGAGTCGTTTTGGGTAGTGCGGCGACGAAGGAGAACTTCTCCAGGAACTGCTGCGCTCGTGCGGTTTGCGGGTTCGTAAAGAAAATCTCGGGGGGGTGTTGCTCAAGGATGCGCCCGGCGTCCATGAACACGATGCGGTCGGCCACGGCGCGGGCGAAGGCCATTTCGTGGGTGACAATCAATAAGGTCATGCCCTCGCGGGCCAGGCCCTGAATCACTTCGAGTACCTCCTTGACCATCTCTGGGTCGAGGGCGGCTGTGACTTCGTCAAAGAGCATGACCTGGGGGTTCATGCACAGCGAACGGACGATGGCGATGCGTTGCTGCTGACCACCGGAGAGCTGACGCGGGAACGCGTCGCGCTTGTCCAACAGGCCTACGCGCTCCAGCAAGGCTTCGGCCTGGGCACGGGCTTCGCGGCGATCGCGCTTCTGCACTTTCACCGGGCCAAGCAGCAGGTTGTCGAGCACGCTCATGTGCGGGAACAGGTGATAACTCTGGAACACCATGCCGATCTGCTGACGCACTTCACGCCAGTCGGTGCCCTTGTCCAGCAGCTCTCGCCCGGCAAAATTCAGGCTGCCGCTGTGAGCGACTTCAAGGCCGTTGAGGCAGCGCAGCAAGGTGCTTTTGCCACAGCCGCTGGGGCCGAGGATGACAATCACCTCGCCCGGTTTCACCTTCAGGTCGATGCCATTGAGCACCTGCTGCTCACCGAAAAACTTGTTGAAACCCTTGAACTCGATCAATGCGCTCATGCTTGCGTCCAGCGCCGCTCCAGCACACGCGAAGCGGCTGACAGCGGGTAGCAGATGAAAAAGAAAAACAGAAACAGCGCGCCGTAGATCAGTACCGACTCGTAGGTGCGCTCGATGATCTGCTGGCCGACCTTGATCACGTCCACCACGCCGATCAGCACCGCCAGGGAGCTGGTCTTGATAATCCGCGTGTAGACGTTGATGGTCGGCGGCGTCATGCGCTTCAACGCTTGGGGCAGCAGCACGTAGCCGTAGAGTTGCGGGCCGTTCAAGCCAATCGACAACCCCGCTTCTCGCTGGCCGCGCGGTAACGAATGCAAGGCGCCGCGCACCACCTCCCCGACTTCGCTGGCGCCCCACAGCGACAACACCAGCACCGCGCACCAGAAGCTCGGAATGCTCAAGCCGAAGAAAATCGGCAGGCCGAAGAACAGCAAATACAGCCAGACCAGCACCGGGATCGCCCGGAACAGTTCCAGATAGACCCGCAAAATTGCGTTGAGCCATGTCGAATTCAGCGTGCGCAACACGCCATAGAGCACGCCGCCGATAGTGCTGAAGGCGATGCTCAGGAAAGAAATCGACAAGGTTTGCGCGGCGCCCTTGCCCAGTTGCGGCAATGACACCATAAGCAACTCAAGACCCGAACTGGCCATGCTGGAGCCTCCTTTCCAAACGGCTGAGCAGCAGCGACAACGGCAAAAACAACAGCACGCAGATCAGCGTCAGCACGGCGAGCATTTCGTAGGTTTTGTAATAGAGCGCGATGTAGCTCTTGGTGGTGTAGAGAATCTCCGGCACCGCCACCGCCGAGACCACAGTGGTTTCCTTGAGCAGGAAAATGAAATTGGCGAACAGTGACGGCAGGCTGAGAATGCCGGCCTGCGGCAGGATCACGTAGCGCAGCAATTGCCCGTGGGACAAGCCGATTGAACGGCCGGACTCAAGTTGCGCCTGGGGCACGGCGTCCACGCCGGCGCGCAGGACTTCGGTGAGGTAGGCACCGCCGAGGAAGGTCATGGTGATGATCGCTGCGGCAAAGCCCGAGACTTTGATGCCCAGGGCCGGCAAGGCGAAGTAGACGAAGAACAGCTGGATCAGCAGAGGCGTGTTGCGCGCCAGCTCCACATACAGCCCGACCAGGCGCTGCAGGTAAGGCGTGCGAAACACCAGAATCGTCGCGTTGATCAGCGCCACCAGCAACGAAGTGCCGATGGCGATGAAGCCGACCTGCAGCGTCACGCCCACGGCCTTGAGAAACGCCGGCAGGGTGCTGAGGATAAAAGCGTAATCGAAGGTCATTGAACATCCTGTACGCCGCTCGGTAAGCGACGATGGCGCAGTCCATGGGCAGTGGATAACCACCCGGCAGGCGCCAACTTTAAAGGCATAAAAAGAAGAATTTAAATACCGATAAAGCATATTGATATCACGCAAAAAACTATCCTGCGGATTTGCGACGGCAATGGGAGACGGCTATTTTCCTTTGCGCTGTAGGAAGGATCTTTTTTTCAAGATACCCCTCCAAGGACGTGCAGCTTTTGGCCAGACTCCCCCGGCCGAACCATCACAAGGAAGAGAACATGGCTAACGTAAACGTGCCACAGCGGCTGGATCCGCAGGACATCGTGAAATTGCTGGTGGCGCTGCGCAGGGCGTTGAAGGCGCGGGTGGCCTGAAATCTTAAAGCAAAAGATCGCAGCCTCGTTTCACTCGACAGCTCCTACAGGGGATACGCATTTCAATGTAGGAGCTGTCGAGTGAAACGAGGCTGCGATCTTTTGATCTTGGCGTAATAAAAAACGCCGACGCTGTACTAGCCGTCGGCGTTTTAAACCTTGAAGGGGTTCGAGACTACGGTGAATCAGAACGCCGGCAGTACGGCGCCGCTGTATTTCTTGTCGATGAACGCCTTCACTTCCGGGCTGGTCAGGGCCTTGGCCAGTTTCTGGATGGCAACGCTGTCCTTGTTGTCCGGACGTGCCACCAGGAAGTTCACGTAAGGTGAATCGGCACCTTCGATCACCAGCGCGTCTTTAGCCGGGTTCAGGCCGGCGTCCAGCGCGTAGTTGGTGTTGATCATGTCCAGGTCGACCTGGTCCAGAACACGCGGCAGCATGGCCGATTCCAGCTCCTTGAACTTGAAGTTGTGCGGGTTCTTGGCGATGTCTTTCGGTGTGGCCACGGCGTTTTTCGGGTCTTTCAACTCGATCAAGCCAGCCTTCTGCAGCAGGATCAGGGCACGGCCGCTGTTGCTGCCTTCGTTCGGGATGGCGATGGTTGCGCCGTCCTTCAGCTCAGCCAGGGTTTTGACTTTCTTTGAGTAGCCGCCAAACGGTTCGACGTGCACACCGATCACGGTCACCAGGTTGGTGCCTTTGCCTTCGTTGAAGTTTTTCAGGTACGGCAGGGTCTGGAAGTAGTTGGCGTCCAGACGCTTCTGGTCAACTTGCACGTTCGGCTGAACGTAGTCGGTGAAGACTTTGATCTCCAGGTCCACGCCTTCTTTGGCGAGGGTTGGCTTGATCAGTTCCAGAATCTCGGCGTGTGGAACCGGGGTCGCCGCAACCACCAGTTTCTCGCCAGCCTGGGCCAGGCCCGCGGTCAGGGCAGCCGCCAATGCGGTGAACAACAGAACCTTTTTCATGCAGTGTCCTTATCGAAAATCACGGTCGTCATCGACGACGGCTAAATGTTTAGGTGCCAGTGAAGTGCTATCGCTGGCGTGACGCGGACAATACCGGGATTTTTTATTCCAGAACAATATCTTTTAATCACTTTCATATTCCATTTTGTTCATACAGTCCAATCCACGAACGACCCTGTAGGAGCGAGGCTTGCCTGCGAAGAGGGAGTGTCAACCGACATCAATATTGCCTGGCACACCGCTTTCGCGAGCAAGCTTCGCTCCTACAGAAGCCCCGTGGTTTTGAGCAGTTTTTTCAAGGCCTCTTTTTCGGCGGCGGAGCCGTTGGCGAGGATTTTTTTGAGTTGCTGTTCGATCTGTAGCAACGATGCAGACGCCTCGGGCAGATTCAAATGCTCCGGCAAAATCTCATCGCCAGTACTCACCAGCAGCGCAAAGTGAATGACGTTCTCCAGCTCCCGGGTGTTGCCCGGCCAATTGTGTTGCTCCAGCAGATGCTGCGCGGCTTCGCTGATCAGTGGCACCGGCAGGTCGAGGCGTTGGCTGTAGATGCCGAGGAAGTATTCGGCCAGAGACAAAATATCGCCCACCCGTTCACGCAAGGCCGGCAGGTCGAGCTGGCCTTCGCTGAGGTAGTGATAAAGCCGCTCATGGAATTTTCCGGCAGCCACCGCTTGCGCCAGATCGATGCTGGTGGCCGCCACCAGACGCACGTCCACCGGGCTCGGCTGGTGCGCGCCGACGCGGGTGACTTCGTGGTTTTCCAGGGCTGCGAGCAACTTGATCTGGATCGGCAGCGGCAGGTCGCCGATCTCGTCCAGATACAAGGTGCCGCCGTTGGCCGAGCCGAACCAGCCGGCACGACTGCTGGCCGAACCGCTGTAACTGCCGGCGGCATAGCCGAACAGTTCAGCGTCGGCGTAAGTCGGGCTGATCGCGCCGCAATTGACGGACACGAACAACCCGCCACGATCACTGGCGCGATGGATGTGCCGTGCCAGCAGTTCTTTACCGCTGCCGGTTTCACCGCGAATCAACACCGAGATAGAACGTGGCGCCAGTTGTTCCAGCTCCTGGCGCAACTGCCGGGAACGCGGATCGACAAACACCAGCGCCTTGGCGCGGATGCTCAGCGGGCTTTTCTCCGCATCGGGAAAGGTCAGCAATGGCTGACCGAAGGTTTCATGCAAACTCATGGCAGACTCCCGCCCAAAACCGCCGGGAGGCGAGGGCGATTCTAAAAAAGGAAAGGGTTCAAGCGCGAAGCAGGGCGTGCTGTTCCATGCGATTCTGCAACCGATAAAGGTAGGCAAAACCCTGCTCCCAACGCCGGTGACCGGACTTCACGTTGATGTGCCCGGCCCCCGATAAAATCCCCGCCTCGGCGCCCCACTGACGCGCCAGTTCAAGCGCACGAGGCGCGCTCACAGCGGCGTCGTTGTCAGAGCTGACGACCTGGCTCGGGAACGGCAATAAATGGGTCGGGATCGGCGCGAAGTTGCGCAGGGCCGGTGCGCAGGCCGGGCGTTCGACATCCGCCGGCGCAACCAGCAAGGCGCCGCGCACTTGACGCAAAAATTGCACCGGCGCGGTGGCCGCCCAATGGGCGACGGTGATGCAACCCAGGCTATGGGCGATCAGGATCACAGGCGTGCTGTCGCCGGCAATCGCCTCGGCCAACGCCGCGACCCAGTCTTCGCGACGAGGCGTCAGCCAATCGGCCTGCTCCACCCGCGCGCTGTTCGGCAGACTGTTCTGCCAGTGGGTTTGCCAATGATCTTCTGGCGATCCTTGCCAGCCCGGCACAATCAGGTAGCGAATTGATTCGTTGCGCATGGGGGAGCTCTCCTGCTGCGTGTCTGTTCCTGATCGAGTATAGGGAGGAGAGTTATATTCGTTAAGGAATAAGAAGCTATTTATTAAGACAAATATCGAATATACAAATGATCAGTGTGGGTGCGGCTTGCCAGGAATAAAAAAGGGGCCGCACCCTGCCAAGGAGACGGCCCCGGAAACTCAAAATCTGTCAGCGCTGATCAACAATCCTGAAGTCGATGATTGGCGAAATTGGTTATCCAATAAAGGAATATTTAATTACTTTAATAGGCCAAAATTGCATATGCCAACCCTCAACAACCGTCGAACCATCGCTGCTTGCGTCACAACGTAGCGTTCCTTTGGGTCAAATTGATGACGAACGTTTTCGCCTTTGAGTTTCCGGGTGTATTACTCAGGCCTGAGCGGCATGCACCTGCCGGGGTTCTGTGGCTCCCTTGCGCGTAAATCGGTTCGCCCGCCCGAACGTCCCGAAATCATTGAACCGCACCCCCATCTCCCGCATCACCTCATGCGCCACCGGAACGGTCATCTGGCGGATGTAAAACGGCTCCTTCACCACAAAATGATGGATCCCGTGGCTGCTGCCAAAGTTGAAGCAGAACGCCTGCAACGGCCACAGCCACCAAGGGTTCAAAACCTGAGTCTGCTCAATCACATTCCCCGGTTCCACATCACCGTAGTAGTGCATGTTCGAACTGACAAAGTGCAGGCAGAACGTGCGCAACACGTTCGGACCGATGATCACCACGACAACGATGTCGATCACCTGCATCACCGCAAAAGTAGTCGCCGACCATTCGATGGGCGCCCCCGATAGATGCGCGATACCGTTGGCCGCGTGAAACCCGAGGAATACGTACCACGCCCCCCAATGCACCAGCGCCAGCGGTGCGTAGACCTTCAGGGAGCGTTTGAGGATGCTGAACTTATGCGCCCAGGTCTTGGCTCGCAGCATGCGGATGAACGCCGACATCACGTTGTCGCCGACCATCAACAGCCGCGCAAAACCCCAGGGCTCACCGTTGGTGATCGCCCGCTCTTCCATGTCGGCTTCGGTGCCGGACACCTTGTGGTGGTTGAGGTGCAAATGGCGGCGGATCCACGGGTTGATGGTGCTCGGCCGCGCCAGCCACACCAGGCCCATCATCAGGTTATGCGGCACCCGCTGTTTGCGAAAGTACATGCTGTGGATCAGGTCATGCTCAAGTTCATGGGTCAACGAGGCGAAGAACGCATTGAGCAACAGGCACGCCCACCAAGCCATGTAGCCATTGATGTAGAGCACTGCCGAACCGATCATCCCGGCCAGGGCGAAGGCCAGAATACCTGCGCCCAAGGCGTCCTGATGGTTGAGAATCGGATAGCGCCGACGCAATTCGACTCCCTTGGCCAATACCACCTGGCGAATATGCGCTGATCGTTGTGCTGCATTCAGTCGCTGGGGACTTGCAGAAGTACCGTCCATGCTTCCATCCTCTGGTTATTGATGTTCGCATCCTGCCCTGTGATGCTTCACACAGCGGTAGCCGTGAACGCCAACCTGTTGACCGGACGCGCCAATCGACATGACTGAACCGACCTCCCTCGCCAGCTGGACCCGCGCCCTGCGCAAGCAGCTCGATGCGCTGGGCCTCGACAGCACCGCCCTGTGCCGACAGGCGGGGCTCGACCCGCAGTTGATGGACGACCCGAACGCCCGTTACCCGTTGTCCGGTACCACACGCCTGTGGGAAATCGCCGTGCAGGTCAGTGGCGACCCGGCGATTGGCTTGCGGGTGTCGCGGTTTGTCAGCCCGACCACGTTCCATGCGCTCGGGTATGCGTTGGTGGCCAGCGGCAGTCTGCGGGAAGTGTTCGAGCGCATCGTGCGTTATCACCAGGTGGTCAGCGATGCGCTGGACCTGGAGTTGACCCGCGCCGAGGATCGCTATCGCTTCCGCCTGAAAATCCCCCAGGGCAACCCCGCGCCAGCCTTCGAAGCCATCGACGCCTTCGCGGCGATTTACGTGCGCACCTGCCGCAATCGCCTGGGCCGTGACTACGCGCCGCTGGCGGTTTATCTGCGCCGTCCGGAACCTGCCGACCCGCATCAATGGCACAAAGTGTTCCGCTCACCGGTGTATTTCGCCGCCGAGGAAGACCGACTGGAATTCGCCCTGGTGGATTTCGACAGCCACCTGGACGACGCCAACCCGGAACTGGCCGAACACAACGAAACCGTGCTCAAACGCACCCTGGCGCAACTCAAGCCCCTGACCTGGGAGCGCAAGGTTCGCGACGCCATTGAAGAGCAACTACCCGAAGGCGAACCGTCGGCCGATCGCATCGCCGAGGCACTGCACTTGAGCTTGCGCAGCCTGCAACGGCACCTGGCGGACGAAGGCTGTCGGTTCGATACGCTGCTCAACGAAAGTCGGGAAAACCTGGCGCTGCTGCACCTGCGCGACCCGCAATGCTCGTTGAGCGAGGTCAGTTATCTATTGGGATTCGCCGACACCAGCAGCTTCAGCCGCGCGTTCAAGCGCTGGACCGGAATGACGCCGGGACAGTTTCGGGATGGGTTGCGGTGATAGATCCTAAAGGTGTGTTGAGATTTCCGGCTTGCCCGCGAAGACGTCAATCAACTCACCGCATGCCATCAACGCTTACGCCGCAATAGTTTGCGCACCCGCTTCACCAGCTCACCGACGGTAAACGGCTTGAGCAGGTAATCATCCTCATGCAGCTCCAGCCCGCGCAGCCGATCTTCAATGCCATCCGTAGTGGTGAGCAACAGCACCGGCGTATCGCCGAACTTGCGGATCTGTTGCAGCAACTGCCAGCCGTTGAGCCCCGGCAGCATCACGTCGAGGATGATCAATTCATATTCGCCAGATTCGATAAAGCGCCGACCGTCCATGCCATTGAGCGCTACATCCACCGCATAACTCGCTTCGCTCAGGCCTTTGGCCAGGAGGCTGGCGGTCTCGGGTTCGTCTTCCACTAACAGCACACGCATGGCACACCTCGATTGTCGTCTTCACAGGCTAGGCGCGTTCGTGGACAAAGCCCATCAATAAAATCGACAGCGCCTGCAAGTGCACATCAAACCACCCCCAACGCCCGCAACCGCTGCGCATCCAGAATCTCGATCTCGCCATACCTGAGATTCAGAATCCCCTGCCCCTGCAAGTCCTTGAGGATCTGGTTGGTGGTCTGGCGCGACAGCGACAGCATCGACGCCAGTTGCTCCTGCGGCAGTTGCAGAACGCGGCGCGGCAGGTCGATTTCACCATAGCCCTCGGCGATCATCAGCAAGCGATGGGCCAGGCGCGCCGGGGCCGGCATCAGGCTCAGCTGCTCGAGGTTGATGAAGGTCAGGCGCAATTTGTGGCTCATCAACAACGCCAGTTGCCGCCAGTACGCCGGGTGTTCGTCGAGCAATGCCAGCAGCGCCGTTTGCGGGATGTGCAACAGGATGCAATGACCTGTGCCGAACGCGTCGTGGGTTCGCGGCTGGCCATCGAACAGGCAGATTTCGCCGAACCAGTGCGGCGGCTCCACCAGACTCAGCAGTGCTTCCTTGCCCTGCTCGTTCACCGCGCCAATGCGCACCGAACCTTCAAGCACCGCATACAACCCGCACGGCGGATCGCCACGCTTGAACAACCGCTGCCCCGGCGACAACCGCCGAACCCGGGCGATTGTCAGCAGACTATCCTGTAAGGAAACAGGTAAATGACTGAACCATTGCCCCGTATCCAGGCGCGAACGCCAAACCTGCATGTCCATGAAAACTCCTGGAGATTGTCGCCTGGCTGACAGAGCGAGAGATGAACCCGGGGCATCATCAATCACCCTACAGGAGGAATAACAATGAAAAGCCTCGTTGACCATCTCAGTCAATACGCCGCCTACCACCGTGATCCGCGCAATATCGCCAGTCACTTCGTGGGCATTCCACTGATCGTCGTGGCAGTCGCGGTGTTGCTGTCGCGTCCGCAATGGGCCGGGGGCTGGCTGTCACCGGCAGTGCTGGTGTCACTGGTGTCGGCCTGGTTTTACCTGCGGCTGGAACTGCGACTGGGGGTGCTGATGACGGTATTGCTGGGCCTGTCGGTCTGGCTGGGGCATGTGTTTGCGCAGCAGAGCACGTTCGTCTGGCTTAGCGCCGGCATCGGGATGTTTGTGGTGGGCTGGGCGATTCAGTTTGTCGGTCATCATTACGAGGGACGCAAACCGGCGTTTGTCGATGATGTGACAGGGTTGATTGTCGGGCCGTTGTTTGTGGTGGTGGAAGCAGGTTTCCTGCTGGGGCTTCGGAGCGAACTGAAGCGGGCCATCGAAGAGCGCGCCGGGCCAGTGGCCTTGCGCAATCAACGCTCCGCCGCCTGAGAAAAAGAGCGGTAACGGATTGATGCCGTTACCGCTCAAGGTTTCACAGCGTGCCGAACTCGACCCGAACCGTCAGTGCACCGAGGTTGTCCTTCAAACCCGCACCGTAGAGGCCTAGCAGGTCATCATTGATACACAACTGCAGCTCGCCTTGCTGGCCAGCCGGAATCTGCGCCAGATCACCGATCAGGAAGGGAATGCCAAAGTCACCAACACGGCCGATCAAAGCACCTTCGGCGGCTCCCATCAGCGTATAGCCGAACTTGGCGATGTAGTCCGGATTGCCCTTTCCATCCACCCAGTTACTCGCCGGGCTGGCGCACCATAGGCCAAGGACACAACGAGCCAGACGCGGCACCAGAGCGTTGATCTGTACACCGGTGCCCTGCCAGGGCAGATTGGCCAGAACCTCCACCGTCGCAGCCTTCAGGTCGTTGGCCAGCGTATCCCCGGCCTGGAACGACAACGCGGCAATCGTCAGGCTCGGGTTCGAAGTGCCGGTGCTGGGGAAGACGCCATCGCCCACCAGGAACAGGTTCTTGTGGTCCCAACTGCGCTGGTATTTGTCGACGACCGATTTGGTTGGATCATCGCCCATGCGATAGGTCCCCATCAGGTGCCCGGCGCCCTGGAAACTGTAAGGCTCATTGTCGTAGGTGAACGTCCCGGGCGTGAGAGGCTTCGTCAGCTCCACCGCGCCGAGCAGTTCGGTGATGATGTGAGTCGCCAACTTCTTCGCCTGCTTGAAGCCCTCCTTGGTGTATTTGGACAGGTCATAGTGAATTTCCGGCCGGGGAATGCCGAGCCGGTCCTTGTACTCGGTCGACGGCACGATGTAACACGTGGGGTGATCGGGATCGTCCTCGACCTGCTCCACCAGAAACGCGATCCGGAACTGACGGATGAACAAGTCGTTGAGCTTTTGAACCAACGCTGTCCCATAGAGCACTTGCTGTGGTTTCAAGGCCGGCGGTAGCGGGTTGGTTTGACTGTGATTCGCCCCGTCGATGAAGTCAGCCACGGTGGTGTAAGGATCGGTGGCCGGCCAGTTCCAGCCCTCGTTACCGATTTCGATGCGCCACGCCGCTCGAGATTTGCGAAAGTCACCGTCACGCAAACTCTCGATGCCCGCCGTGGACAGAGGACCCCGGTACGGAAAAACCGCCTTGCCTTCAGGCATCAGCCCCCATGCCAGGTAGATCGGGTGATCGGCCAGGCTGCGTCCCACCTGCCCACTGCTGTTGGCCACACCTTTGGGCCAGGCCGGACTCGTGGAGTTCAGTAATAGCTTGGGTGTCTCGATGGCATGGGCGGCGATCACATAACGCTGCCCGATAGCGACGCCGGTTCCAGTGACCGGGCCGTCGCCAAGCTGATACTGAATGAATTCGATGCCGTTGATATTGCTGTCCGCCCCGACGGTCACTTTGCTGGCCACGGTTCGGTACAACACTTTGACCTTGCCGGTGGCCAGGGCTTTGTTCATTGTCACTGTCGCATCGTACTTGGCCTGGATCGGGCAGATCGGTGTGCAGTTGGTGTTGCCGGCACACACCCGGCGCCCCGCGTAAGGTTGGGAGTTGCGCCCGGCAGGCGTCGGGCTGACTACCAGCGGCAAGCCGTCGAACGTCTGCCCCGTCACGGCCGTGACAAAACTGCCATCAACCAGCGACAACGGAATGCTATGCATCGGGAATGAATAACCTTCGGGAAAGGTCATACCCAGATAGGCCTGGTCGGCGACATTGGCCGCCACGCCGATTTCCGCCTCGGCCCGGCAGTAGGCACTTTGCAGATCGTCGTAGCCGATAGGCCAGTCCACCCCGACGCCGTATTTTGATTTCAGGCGGAAATCGTTCGGCACCATGCGCAGGCATGTCCCGACCCAATGCCAGGTGGTGCCGCCGCCGACCCGTTCATAGGTGCTGGTGAAGGGCATCGGGCCTTTCTGTACCAGATAGCTGATCGCCGGCTTGTCCCAGCCCAGGATCAAATCGGCGATGGTCGCACGCGGGGCGTTCTCGTTGGCCGGATCACGGGGGGTGTCCAGGCTCGTCACCGGTGGGTAAGGGGCTTCGGGGGTTTTCAGCGTGGCCGTATAGAAGCGCTCCAGGTATTGAGCACGGTTGGCCGGGATTTCCGGGCCTGATTCGAGCACCAGCACATCCACCCCGGCCATGCCCAGTTGATAAGCGATAATGCTGCCGGCCAGCCCCGCGCCAACGATCACTACGTCCGCTTGTTCGATACTCATGACGAGGCTCCTTGCTGTCCGCTGGCGGGTACTCCGGTGTAATCCTCAAGGCTCGGCGGCGTGGTGTTCCAGTAGCCGAAAAACATCTCGCTGTAGCCTATGGGATGGGCCTGGGCAATTTTCCAGGCCCAGCTGTTGATGTAGGCCTGATCGGACACCACCATCGAGTCGGTCGATTTGTAGCTCCCGGTGGCATAGGGCTGATACCAGACACCCAACAACCACAGCTTCATGATCGAACGCGCTGCTCGGGCGGTTTGCGTGGTCGCCGGTAGCGTCCCATCCATCAGTACCGCCTGGGCGATCCGGTCCGGAGGCTCAAGGTCCGCCGCCATCGTGGCGTACTGAGTCAGCAAGGCGTTGAGCACATCAGGCGTGATGCGCGGCGTGATGAACTCGAGAAAGATCGGCGGCAAGCCCACCTGGTCGATGGCCGGCGCCAGTCGATCGGCGGGAATGCCGGTGAGGGCCGATGAAAGGCCAATGAAGTTTTGCAGATCACTGCTCATGGCTGACTCCTTGTCCGCCGGTGGACTGTGCGCGTTCAAGCAGGTAGGTGAAATCCGCGAAGCTGGTGCGCGGGGATTCGGTGACATGGGTGGCCGCATTACCGTGGCACGCCATGCAACTGGAAGACGCCTGGGGTACGGTGCCCTGGATATAGGTTTCCAGCGTGGCGTTGGCCAGGAACAAGGGCGCGGGACTGCCCAGTGGGTTGGTCGCCGATATCTGGCAATTGGGCTGTGGAGGGGCAGACGGCCACTGGGTGCTGATCAATTGATAGTTCGCCCAGACGCTCTGCGGATTGACCGTTCGCAGCAGGGCCTGGTACGTGGTGTTCAGGTTTTTGGTGGCGTCGGTCAGCGGCGCGTCACGCTCGATCTGCGAGGGCGTCGCCTTGACTGCCGGGTTCCACGGCCGTGGCGGAGGCTGGTTGACGTCGCTCTTGCTGTTGACGTTGTAGAACAGGTACGGGCCCACCCGCTGCTCAGGAGGCGTGGATTTCTCCGGTACGTTTTTCACATGTTCAAAGGTTGACCAGACCCACTGCGCCGCATTGGCGGTCTTATGAACGATGTGCAACCCCACCAGCCCGACCGGCTCGGATACGCACGACTCCTCGACAATCGGCCCATGACTTGGGTCGTTGTTGCCCGGCGTATAGACCAGCGCATCGACGGTGTGGAAATCCTGTCGGCGATCATTGGAGCCAAGCACTTTCCACGACGCCTTCACCATCACCGCACCCACCTGTTTGGTGACGGCGGAGCCACAGCTGAAAGCCACGGCGTTGCTCGGGTTCGCGGCGAAAAACTTCCGCTGGCCTTCGATGCTGTACAGCCCGTTGTTGACGATCCCGTCGAACATCGATTAGTTGACCACGATTTCGTTGCGCGTATAGACGCCGTTCTGATCCACCAGCGGGCCGCTCTCGAAGGGCTGGATAAACTCATCCAGCACATCGGGCACCTTGCCCATCTGTTGCAGCAGGCGGCCAGGCTTGAGTGACTTGCACACTTCGGGGAGGGTGGCCGGCGCATCCCAGGGCAGCGGTGTCTGGCCCTTGGGCCTGAATATCTGGTAGCTCTCTTTCCAGCTTTCCCACACCGTGGCCCCATCCTGCTTGCCGATGGGGGTGCCGGTATTTGGATCGCCATTGTCCAGCGCCGGCCAGCTCAGGGCGATGAAGGTCTGCCACGACAAGTCATCGAAATCGGCCTGCAGGCTGGGCAGAGAAACCGGTTGGGTAACCGTGACATCAAAGGGTATCTGTGGCGACAGCGAGGGGGCGGCGCTGGCGGACGAGCCCAGCAAAACGCTCAACAAGGCACAGCCAAACGGGCCATGCCGACTGACTTCCATTCTCATGTTTTATCTCCTTGGCATCAGGGCGCCAGGAGATAACACCGGTCCGTCATGGACTCTCACTGCCTCCTGGCAAGTCAGAGTCTAGGTAGGGTTTGAGGCAAAAAAGTCACGGGGGTAGAACCGATCGAAGCAAGGTCGGTTGGTGTTATTACAGATTGGGCGGGGTGTTCTTGGAGACGCCATCGCGAGCAAGGACTTTGGGTTGGCCACAAATGTGTGTTCAACCCAAATCCACTGTAGGAGCTGGCGCAGCCTGCGATCTTTTGATCTTAAATGTTGGCGACTTTCTGCCAGACCTTGGGTTTGAAGAACAGCGTCTCACCCTTCGCCAATCCAACCAGGCTGTCGTGATCCTTCACCACTTCCGCTTCAATCAACTCGCTCTGGCCTTCGACCTTCAGCGTCACCCGCGTGGTGGCGCCCAGCGGACGAATATCCCGCACTTCAGCGGCGTGGTGGTCTTCCAGCTCATGGCGCGACAGCGACACTTCGTGTGGACGGAACAGCACATGTTGGTCTTCGCCCAAATGCAGACGGTTCGAATCGCCGAGGAAGTGATAGACGAAATCGCTGGCCGGATTTTCGTAGACGTCGCCCGGTGAGCCGATCTGCTCGATCACGCCTTTGTTCATCACCACGATACGGTCGGCAACTTCCATCGCCTCTTCCTGGTCGTGCGTCACGAATACCGAGGTCAGGTTGATGTCTTCGTGCAGCCGTGCGAGCCAGCGACGCAGTTCTTTACGGACCTTGGCGTCGAGCGCGCCAAAAGGCTCGTCGAGCAGCAGCACTTTCGGTTCCACCGCCAAGGCGCGGGCCAACGCGATACGCTGACGCTGGCCGCCGGAGAGTTGTTCCGGGTAGCGGTCCGCCAACCAGTCCAGTTGCACCATGTTCAGCAGTTCGTGGACTTTCACCGCGATCTGGATTTCGTTCGGGCGCTGGTTTTTCGGCTTCATGCGCAGGCCGAACGCAACGTTGTCGAACACCGTCATGTGGCGGAACAGGGCGTAGTGCTGGAACACGAAACCGACGTTGCGATCACGCACGTCGTGGCCGGAAACGTCTTCGCCGTGGAACACGATGTTGCCCTGATCCGGGGTTTCCAGGCCGGCGATGATCCTCAGCAGCGTGGTTTTACCGCAACCCGATGGACCGAGCAGCGCCACCAGCTCGCCGCTTTGAATGTCCAGGCTGATGTTGTCCAGCGCCTTGAACGCGTGGAAGTTCTTGCTGACGTTACGCACTTCGATCGACATGACTTATTCCTCCGCGGCGCTGGCGCGCAGGCGGTTAATACGGTTTTCGCTCCACTGCTTGAGCAGCAGGATGAAGAGCGCCAGGATCAGCAACAGGCTCGCCACAGCGAACGCGGCCACGTGGTTGTATTCGTTGTAGAGGATCTCGACGTGCAGCGGCAAGGTGTTGGTCACCCCGCGAATGTGCCCGGAAACCACCGACACCGCACCGAACTCACCCATCGCCCGCGCCGTGCAGAGCACCACGCCGTAGATCAGGCCCCATTTGATATTGGGCACGGTGACGTGCCAGAACATCTGCCAGCCATTGGCGCCGAGCAGGCGCGCGGCCTCTTCTTCCTGGGTGCCTTGTTCCTGCATCAGCGGGATCAGTTCACGGGCCACGAACGGCACGGTGACGAAAATCGTCGCCAGCACAATGCCCGGCAAGGCGAAGACGATCTGGATGTCGTGATCCTGCAACCACGGGCCGAACAAGCCTTGGGCGCCGAACATCAACACGTAGACCAGACCTGCGATCACCGGCGACACCGAGAACGGCAAGTCGATCAGGGTCACCAGCATGCTCTTGCCGCGGAACGAGTATTTGCTCACGCACCACGCCGCGCTGACTCCGAACACCAGGTTCAGCGGCACCGAAATCAGCACTGCAATCACCGTGAGTTTCAGGGCCGACAAAGCGTCCGGTTCAAAGATCGCGGTGAAGAACGCCCCCAGGCCCAGCTTCAGGCCTTGGGACACCACGATGAACAGCGGCAGCAACAGAAACAGCGCAAAAATCAGCCAGCCGAGGCCGATCAGGATTCGCCGCGAAGCGGCACTGCCACGGCGAGCGGCGTTCGAGGAGGCCGCTGCAATAGACGATTGGGACATTTTTCGCGCCTCCTTATGGGGTTTCGATGCGCCGCTGCAACAAGTTGATCAGCAGCAACAGGACAAAGGAAACCAACAGCATCAGTACACCAATGGAGGTGGCGCCGGTGTAATCGTACTGGTCGAGTTTGACCATGATCAGCAGCGGCAGAATTTCGGTTTTCATCGGCATGTTGCCGGCGATGAAAATCACCGAACCGTACTCGCCGACCCCGCGGGCAAAGGCCAAGGCGAAACCGGTCAGCCAGGCTGGGAGCAGCGCCGGCACCAGAATATGGCGGAAAACCTGCAACGGTTTTGCCCCCAGGCACGCCGCCGCCTCTTCCACTTCACGGGGGATATCGGCCAGTACAGGCTGTACCGTACGTACCACGAATGGAAGCGTCACAAAAGTCAGCGCCAGGGTGATGCCGAGGGGGGTATACGCGATCTTGAAACCCAGGTCCGCCGCGAACTGACCCACCAGGCCGGTGGGGGTGTACAGCGCGGTGAGCGCGATACCGGCCACGGCAGTGGGCAATGCGAAGGGCAGGTCGATCATCGCATCGATGACTTTGCGCCCCGGGAAGGTGTAGCGCACCAGCACCCAGGCCAGCAGCGTGCCGATCACGCCGTTGATGATCGCGGCGTACAGCGCGGTGCCGAAGCTCAGCTTCAACGCGGCCAGCACCCGAGGTGCCGAGATGATTGCCCAGAACTGGTCCCAGGTCAGTTGAGCGGCATGCACGAACATCGCCGCCAGTGGAATGAGCACAATCAGGCTGAGGTACACCAAGGTGTAGCCCAGCGTCAGCCCGAAGCCGGGTATGACGGGGGAGATACGACGCGACATAAAAGTCCTTGGTTGAGAACGCGCTAAGCCCCGACGATGAAATCGGGGCCCATTGGCTGATCTATTTCAGGTTACTGCGCCTGGTAAATCTGGTCGAACACGCCACCGTCATTGAAGAATTTCGGTTGCGCGGTTTTCCAGCCGCCGAAGTCCTTGTCGATGGACACCAGTTCCAGGGTCGGGAACTGCTTGGCGTACTTGGCGGCTACGTCCTTGTCACGTGGACGATAGAAGTTTTTCGCCGCGATTTCCTGGCCGGCCGGGCTGTACAGGTGCTTGAGATACGCCTCGGCGATCTCGGTATTGCCCTTTTTCTCGGCGTTCTTGTCGACCACGGCCACCGGTGGCTCGGCAAGGATCGACAGCGAAGGCACAACGATGTCGAACTTGTCGGCGCCGCCGTCCTCTTTCAAGGCCAGGAAAGCTTCGTTTTCCCAGGCCAGCAACACGTCGCCCTGACCGTTGTTGACGAAGGTGATGGTCGAACCGCGCGCACCGGTGTCCAGCACTGGCACGTGCTTGAACAGGGTCTGCACATACTCTTTGGCCTTGGCTTCGTTACCGCCGTTGGCTTTCAGGCCATAGGCCCAGGCCGCGAGGAAGTTCCAGCGTGCACCGCCGGAGGTTTTCGGGTTCGGGGTGATGACTTCCACGCCGTTTTTGGTCAGGTCGCCCCAGTCCTTGATGCCTTTCGGGTTGCCCTTGCGCACCAGGAACACGATGGTCGAGGTGTAGGGCGTGCTCGCTTCCGGCAGACGCTTTTGCCAGTCAGCCGGCAGGCTCTTGCCGAGCTTGGCGATTTCGTCGATGTCACCGGCCAGGGCCAGGGTCACCACGTCGGCCCGCAGACCGTCGATCACCGCCCGGCCCTGCTTGCCTGAGCCACCGTGGGACTGCTGGATCTTCACATTGTCGCCAGCGTGGTCTTTCTTCCAGAAGTTAATGAATTCGGCGTTGTAGTCCTGATATAGCTCGCGTGTCGGGTCATACGACACGTTGAGCAATTCGTAATCCTTGGCAACCGCGGAACCAGCAAAAAGGGCACTGGCCAGGGCGGCCAAAGCAAAATGGCGAATCGACGACATGGTGAAAGCTCCTGGAATTCTTGGTGTGGTGGCTTTTTCTTATGGTCTGGAAACGGGTTACCTGTTTGAAAAGATCGCAGCCTGCGGCAGCGCCCACAGGCGCGTAGGAGCTGCCGAAGGCTGCGATCTTTTGATCTCTAGATCTTTTACTTCAACTCGGTTTATTTGCCGGATGCTGCAAACGGAATTTCTCTTTGCGTTCGATCTGTACCACCTGGGCGTTGTGCACGGTGATTTCCACCGCGCCAAAGCGCAGATCGCGCAAGGCGCTCTGGATCTCACGCAAAATGGTGGCTTCGTCCTGCCCGTCAACACTGCGTAGGGATGCGCTCATGGTGCTGCTCCTTTAATGAGATATGCCTGGCAGTGGCGGGCACTGCGTACGGCGTGAGAGCAATAGTAGATAGGCGCGGATATTCTTAAAAATACTATTTAAGAATGTTTATATAACTGGAAGGCATTATTTGATGGGGCAAGGGATTGCGGAACGTTATTAGCTTGAAGATCAAAAGATCGCAGCCTTCGGCAGCTCCTACGCGCCTGTGGGCGCCGCCGAAGGCTGCGATCTTTTCGCTTTTTAGGACACTCGAGCCCAATCCAATGAAGCCGCCGGCACTGGCCGCCCAAACCAGTACCCCTGCCCCAGATCGCAATCGTGCTCGAGCAGGAAAGCCGCCTGCTCGACCTGTTCGATCCCCTCGGCATGCACCTGCATTCCCATGCTTTGCGCCAACGCGACGATTACCCGAGCGATCGCCGCGTCATCCTCATCACCCGGCAAGCCTGCGACGAATCCCTGATCGATCTTGAGCTTTTGCACAGGCAAACGCTTGAGCCGCAGCAACGACGAATACCCCGTGCCGAAGTCATCGATAGCCAGCCGCACGCCTAACTCACGCAAGCGGTGCATCTGCTCCAGCGCCACTTCCGGGTCCTCCATCACCGCGCTTTCGGTGACTTCCAACTCCAGATACGCCGGATCCAGCCCGGTGTCGTGCAGCACCTGAGCCACCTGCTGGTACAACTCACGGCGGGCAAACAGGCGCGAAGAAACGTTCACCGCGACAAACGACAACACCACGCCCGCGGCTTGCCACTGGCACATCTGCTGACAAGCCTGGCGCATGACCCAGGCGTCGATCTCGGCAATCAGCCCGGTGCGTTCGGCAATGGGGATGAATTCAGCCGGTGACACCAACCCGCGTTGCGGATGCTCCCAGCGCACCAGTGCCTCGACGCCAATCAGGCGACTGGTTTTGAGGTCATGCACTGGCTGGTAATAAACCCGCAACTCTTGCTGCTCCAGCGCTCGGCGCAATTCGAATGCAATCTCGACGCGTTGCTGGGCATGCGCAGTCAGCTCTTCGGTGTAGAGGGCATAACCGTCGCGACCGGCGCTCTTGGCTTTGAACAATGCCGAATCGGCGTTGCGCAACAGCTGCTCGGCGCTCAACGCATCGCTGGGGAACAGGCTGATGCCGACACTGGCGTTGATGAATAACGAATGCCGGTCAATCTGAAACCGCTCCTTGAGACCATCGATGACCCGCTGGGCCAGCGCCGCGGCATGCCCCGGTTGCGGGCAATTTTCAGCCAGCACCGCAAATTCATCGCCACTGAGCCGCGCCAGGGTGATTCCCGGTCCGAACAAGGCTTTCAAGCGCTCAGCCACGGTCTTGAGCAACTGGTCACCGACACTGTGACCGAGGCTATCGTTGATCAATTTGAAGTGATCCAGGTCGATCATCAGCAACGCACAACCGCGCTTATGTGCCTGCGCCGAGGCCACTGCCTGCCCGGCACGGTCGGTAAACAGCAGGCGATTGGGCAGATCGGTCAACGGGTCGTGGTGGGCCAGGTGCGTCAGTTCATGCTCGGAGTTCTTGATCGCGCTGATGTCGGAAAACACCGCAACGTACTGGCTGAGCCGCCCCTGATCGTCGTAAACCAGGCGGATCGTCTGCCATTGCGGGTAAATCTCGCCGCTTTTGCGACGGTTCCAGATTTCCCCGCTCCACTCGCCGAAGCTGTCGAGCGTCGCGAACATCGCCTGGTAGAAGCCTGGCGGGTGATGGCCCGACTTGAACATGCTCGGTCGCTGACCCAGCACTTCCTCACACTGATAGCCGGTGATTTCCATGAACGCCCGGTTCACATGGACGATCAGCCCTTTGCTATTGGTGACCAGCACCCCTTCGCGAGTGCAATCGAACACCGCGGCCGCTTGTCGCAAACGCTCCCGGTCGGCAGTGCGCTCACGCAATTTGGCGCCGACGCCCAGGCAGCGAAACAATCGTGCCCGCGCGATGAAAATCAGCCCGGCACTGAAGGCCACCCAGGCATAACCGTTGATCAGTTGCCAGCGCAGCAGGTCGGTGGAGTTATCGAAGAAACTGTTCAATAAATAGCCACTAAACTGCAGCCAGACAACAGAAAGCACCAGATAGAGCAGCGCTGCACGCAAGGCATCGCGATATGTGGCTGACATTCGAGCGTCCATGTCCCTACAAAATAGGGTGGAATTATAGATTAAAGAAACATCCGGCCACTCTTATCTGAAAGGGCGACTGGTTTTATCTGTGGGCTAAGTGATAATGCGACGGCTGTTTTTTTCTTTATCGAGGGTCCTATAGGCTATGTGGTACGAAGGTTTTCTTGGCTTATCGCCCTGGTCACTGGTGGCAGTCACCCTGCTGATGACCCACGTCACGATCGTCGGTGTCACGGTCTATCTGCATCGCTATTCAGCCCATCGCTCACTTGAGCTCAATGCCGGCCTGAAACATTTCTTCCGCCTCTGGCTGTGGTTGACCACGGCGCAGAACACCCGCGAGTGGACCGCTATCCACCGCAAGCATCACGCCAAATGCGAAACCGTCGATGACCCGCACAGCCCGGTCATCAAGGGGTTGTCCACCGTTCTGCGCAAAGGCGCCGAGCTGTACCGCGCCGAAGCGGAAAACCCCGAGACCCTGCGCATCTACGGCAAGAACTGCCCCGAAGACTGGATCGAACGCAACCTCT
The DNA here is from genome assembly GCF_058802085.1 of Pseudomonas sp. GW822-FHT02G04. Taxonomy (NCBI): domain Bacteria; kingdom Pseudomonadati; phylum Pseudomonadota; class Gammaproteobacteria; order Pseudomonadales; family Pseudomonadaceae; genus Pseudomonas; species Pseudomonas sp. GW822-FHT02G04. The sequence continues at coordinate 89,361 of NZ_JBXANU010000018.1, read as the reverse complement.
ACAGCCGCTTCCCGCTGCTCGGCGTGGCGATCATGGGCGTCATCGACCTGCTGCTGTTCGGCACCATCGGCATCACCATCTGGGCCATCCAGATGATGTGGATCCCGGTCTGGGCTGCCGGCGTGGTCAATGGCCTGGGCCATGCCATCGGCTACCGCAACTTCGAATGCCGCGATGCGGCGACCAATCTGGTGCCCTGGGGCATCCTGATCGGCGGCGAAGAACTGCATAACAACCATCACACCTACCCTAACTCGGCCAAACTGTCGGTGAAGAAGTGGGAATTCGACCTCGGCTGGGCCTGGATCCAGGTCTTCAGCTTCCTGCGCCTGGCCAAGGTCCAGCGGGTTGCGCCGATCGCCCACCGTGTCGAAGGCAAAGGCAACCTGGACATGGACACCGCCATGGCGATCCTCAACAACCGCTTCCAGATCATGGCCCAGTACCGCAAGCTGGTAATCGCGCCGCTGGTCAAGCAAGAGCTGGAAAAGGTCGATCACTCGGTCCGTCACCAGTTCCACCGGGCCAAACGCCTGCTCTCGCGGGAAACCAGCCTGCTGGACGACAAGCACCACATGCGCATCCAGACCATGCTCGAGCACAGCCAGGCGCTGAAGGTAATTTACGAGAAACGCCTGGCCCTGCAGCAGATCTGGGTCAAGACCAGCTCAAATGGTCACGACATGCTGGCCGCCATCAAGGATTGGGTACACGAGGCCGAGGCCAGCGGGATTCAATCCCTGCGTGATTTCGCCGACCAGCTGAAAACTTACTCCCTGCGCCCTGCCACCTGACCTGTAGGAGCTGCCGCAGGCTCGGGCCGCGTTCGGACGATCTTTTGATCTTGAAAGAGCAAAATCAAAAGATCGCAGCCTGCGGCAGCTCCTACAAACGCGTCGCCAGTACCGCCCGGCGGGAGCAAGCTCCCTCGCCACATAAAGCGGGAACTTCGCCCCAAATCTCCTATCTCAAAGACACTTCGCCATCCAGGCGGGCTTTGTGTTGGCCGCTGTCGAAATAGCGGCACGCCCTTTGAGATTTGTGCCGATGGTCAATAAAAACCTACAAGACACATCCCTTCCACAGTGGCCCGAGGCCGCGCAAACGCTGATGGCGCTGATGCATGCCCAAGGCGAAGTAGCGCGCCTGAGCGAACGCGAACAGCTGTTCAGCTCGCTGCTGGTCAGCGTCAACGCCGTGCTTTGGGCATTCAACTGGGAAACCCGCCATGTGCTCTACGTCAGCCCGGCCTATGACCGGATCTTCGGCCGCCCCGCCGGCCTGTTGCTGTCCGACTACAACCACTGGCGCGACAGTGTTTATCCCGACGATCTGGACTACGCCGAGCGCAGCCTGGCGCAAGTGCTGGTCAACGGCGCCGTTGAAGACCGCGAGTACCGCATCATTGCCGCTGACGGCCAGGTGCGCTGGCTCAGCGACAAGTGCTTCATCAACCGCCAGGCCGAGCCGGGCCAACCGACGATCATCGTTGGCATTGCCGAAGACATCACCGAAAAGAAACAGATGGAAACCGAACTCCACCGCTTGGCCACCACCGACGTACTGACCCAAAGCAGCAACCGCCGACACTTCTTCGAATGTGCCAATCGAGAATTCGAGCAGGCGCGCTCGCAAGGCAAGCCGCTGGCCTTCCTGCTGCTGGACATCGATGACTTCAAAGTGATCAACGACACCTACGGCCATCCGGAAGGCGACAAGGTGCTGCAACGCATCGCCGAGAGCGGTCGCGCGGCCCTGCGGCGTGGTGATCTGTTCGGGCGGATTGGCGGTGAGGAATTCGCCGCGGTGTTCCCCGGTTGTGCACCGGACATGGCCATGCAAGTGGCCGAGCGCCTGCAACGGGAGATTCAGCGGTTGAGTTTCAGCCATGACGACCAGACGTTCGGTATCACCGTCAGCCAGGGCCTGACCAGCCTCACGCCCGAGGATGAGAACCTCGACAGCCTGTTCGCCCGCGCTGATGCGGCGATGTACCAGGCCAAGCGCCAGGGCAAGAACCGGATAATCTCCAGCTGAGAACTGTCTGACGCTGATGCCACCTGTGGCGAGGGGGCTTGCCCCCGTTCGGTTGCGCAGCAGCCGTGAAACCAGAGAGCGCGGTATTCCTGACAGAGCGAGGTTGCAGAATTCAGGACTGCTTCGCAGCCCAACGGGGGCAAGCCCCCTCGCCACAGAGCCTCGCTCCTACAAGATTGGCGTCTGGCTTATTTTTTGCGCAAACGCATCAGCTCCGGCAATCCGATCTTGAGCAACCGCGCCGTGCGACTCTTGGCCAATGCCTCGATCCCCTCATGCTCGGTCAGGCGCGCCAGTTGCGCGGCCATGTTCATCACCAGCGCTTCGCGGGAGTAAACCCCGCCACCGAGCTGATAAACCGCCGCAATCAGCTCACGCAGCTCCAGTGGCAGGCGCCAGCGGGTACGCAGCGCCGAACCGTAGGCCGCGCCGAATTCGGCCAGGGCATCGCCGACTTCCTCCCATTCATCCAGCTCACCGCCGGCCTGCTTCCACTCCTGCAAACACCGCAGCAACGCCAGATCGCCGAGGCGATGCAGCATGCCCGCGCAATAACAGCGCTCCTGATCCAGATCCAGCAAGCGCGCCAGCGTCCGCGCGTATTCGGCGGTGTGCAGGGACAATTCCCAATAGCGCTCGGCATAGTCCGCCAGTTGCGGATCACTGAGCCGGGCACTGCGTTTGAGGGCAAGGCCCAGAATCAGGTTCATGCTTTGCCCGGTGCCCAAGCGATGCAGCGCCTGCGACAGGGTTTGCACGGCGGCGCCATGATGCTGGGCCGCGCTGTTGGCGGCGGCAATAAGGACAGCGGTGACTTGTGGATCGGTGCGGATTTCGTCTTCCAGTCGCGTCAGGTCGAGGCCATTGGGATTGAGGCTGCGCTTGATCGCCACCTGCACATCGGTCATCAGCGGTGCACCGTCCGCCAGTTCGCGCCGCCGTTCCAGATACACCGACAAGGTCATGCCCGGCGCCAATGACGGCACCTCGCAAGACACCTCTTCACCGGCGTTCAACAGCAAATCCTGCAGACGCTGGGTCAGGTTTTCCATGTCCAGGGGTTTGGTCAGGTACGCCGTGGGCGCCAGAGGCAAGGCTTCACGCACGCTGGCGCTGTCGTTGCGGCTGCTCATCAGAATGAACGGCAACGGCGGATTACGTTTGCGCTGACGAACGCTGCGCAACACATTCAGGCCATCGACGCCGGGCAACTCCCAGTCGACGATCACCAGGTCATAAGGATTTTCCGCCAACAGCTGCAGGGTCTCCTGGCCATCGGCACACAGGTCCAGCCGCGCGTCACAGCGCACATTCAACAACACCTGCTTGAGCAGGTCGCGGGACCAAGGGTCCGCCTCGGCAATCAACACTCGCGGTACAGCGGGTAACACCACAGCAGTCATCTGCACACTCCAACGGCAATGCTTGCACCTTAGTCAATGCTGGCCATTCGATACAGCCCAATTGCCCCTGATGTGTTTCAAGGGACATAAAAAAACCCGCCGAAGCGGGTTTTTTGTCGATCAGTTCACAAACGGATCAGAGCTCGGCGAAGCACTCTTCGATGATCGCCAGGCCTTTGTCCAGTTGCTCGTCCGGCGCGGTCAGCGGTACCAGCACGCGCAGAACGTTGCCGTAGGTGCCGCACGACAGCAGGATCAGACCCTTGTCGCGCGCCTTGGCCACAACGGCTGCTACAGCAGTCGGGTTCGGCTTGTGGGTGTCGCCGTTTTCGAACAGCTCGACAGCGATCATTGCGCCCAAGGCGCGGACTTCGCCGATCACCGGGTACTTGGCCTGGATAGCTTTCAGGCCAGTCACCAGACGCTCGCCAACCGCTTTGCAACGGTCCAGCAGGTGCTCTTCTTCAAACACTTCCATTACGGCCAGGGCCGCGGCGCAAGCGATCGGGCTACCGGCGTAAGTGCCGCCCAGGCCGCCCGGAGCGATGGCGTCCATGTATTCAGCCTTGCCGCACACACCGGCCAGCGGGAAGCCGCCAGCGATGGATTTGGCGAAGGTGGTCAGGTCGGCGGCAACGCCCATCTGTTCCATGGCGAAGAAGGTGCCGGTACGGCCAGCGCCCGTTTGCACTTCGTCAGCGATCAACAGAATGCCGTGCTGGTCGCACAGAGCGCGCAAACGCTTCATGAACTCTTTAGGCGCGACGTAGAAACCGCCTTCGCCCTGCACCGGCTCGATGATGATGGCAGCGATGTCACGCGGCTCGGCGTCGTTCTTGAAGATGCGCTCGATGCTGGCGATCGAATCGTCGATGCTCACACCGTGCAGCTCGTTCGGATACAGCGCGCGGAAGATGCCGCCAGGCATCAGGCCCATGCCGGCCGAGTAAGGCACGACTTTACCGGTCAGGCCCAGGGTCATCATGGTGCGACCGTGGTAAGCGCCAGTGAACGCGATCACACCGGCACGGCCAGTGGCGGCACGGGCGATCTTGATGGAGTTTTCCACGGCTTCGGAGCCGGTGGTCACCAGCAGGGTTTTCTTGGCGAAATCACCCGGTACCTTGGCGTTGATTTTTTCGCACACTTCCACGTACGGCTCGTAGGCCAGAACCTGGAAGCAGGTGTGGGTCAGCTTGTTCAGCTGCTCGGTGACGGCGGCGATGATTTTCGGGTGCACGTGACCGGTGTTCAGCACGGCGATACCACCGGCGAAGTCGATGAACTCACGACCTTCAACGTCGGTCACGGTAGCGTTCTTCGCGGAATCGGCGAAGATCGGGTGAATCTGGCCAACACCACGCGGTACAGCAGCGGTGCGGCGGGCCATCAAATCAGCGTTAGTCTTGCTCATACATTCCTCATTCGCCGCTCATCGGTCGGCGTGGTTCAAGGATTAAGCGGCGGGGAAGCAACTACGGCAGCATGCGATGATCGACTGCCACAGCGTTCCCGGCCACAGAGAAAATTCCGTTTGAAGCGCGCAAAGGGACAGCGCTCTCGTGCCCTTTGCGCTTGAAGCAATGGACTCAGATACCCAGGCAGAGGTATTTGATTTCCAGGTAATCTTCGATGCCGTACTTGGAGCCTTCACGACCCAGGCCCGACGCCTTGATGCCGCCGAACGGCGCGACTTCGTTGGAGATCAACCCGGTGTTGACGCCGACCATGCCGTATTCCAGGGCTTCAGCCACACGGAACACACGGCCCAGGTCACGAGCATAGAAGTACGACGCCAGACCGAACTCGGTGTCGTTAGACATCGCGATCACGTCGGCTTCGTCTTTGAAGCGGAACAGCGGCGCCAATGGACCGAAGGTTTCTTCCTTGGCCACGGCAGCGTTGTTCGGCACGTTGGTCAGGATGGTCGGCTCGAAGAAGTTGCCTTGCATGCTCTTGCCACCCGCCAGCACGGTAGCGCCTTTGCCGACGGCGTCAGCAATGTGCTCTTGAACCTTGGCCACGGCTTTTTCGTCGATCAGCGGACCAGTGGTGGTGCCGTCTTCCAGACCGTTGCCGATCTTGAGTTTGGCCACGGCCACTTTCAGCTTCTCGGCGAACGCGTCGTACACCGAATCCTGAATGTACAGACGGTTGGCGCAGACGCAGGTCTGGCCGTTGTTGCGGTACTTGGAAATGATCGCGCCTTCGACGGCCTTATCCAGGTCTGCGTCGTCGAACACGATGAACGGCGCGTTGCCGCCCAGTTCCAGCGAGACTTTCTTGATGTCCTTGGCGCACTCGGTCATCAACTGACGACCGATTTCGGTCGAGCCGGTGAACGACAGTTTGCGCACGATCGGGTTGCCGGTCAGCTCGCTGCCAATGTCGCCGGCGCTGCCGGTCACCACACTGAACACGCCGTTCGGAATACCGGCACGCTGAGCCAGTTCAGCCAGAGCGAACGCGGAAAACGGGGTTTGCGAAGCAGGCTTGAGCACCATGGTGCAACCGGCGGCCAGGGCCGGGCCGGCTTTACGGGTGATCATCGCGGCCGGGAAGTTCCACGGGGTGATCGCAGCGGTCACGCCGATTGGCTGCTTGATTACGATCAGGCGCTTGTCTGGCTGGTGGCCCGGAATCACGTCACCGTAGATGCGCTTGGCTTCTTCGGCGAACCATTCGATGAAGGACGCGGCGTAAACGATTTCGCCCTTGGCTTCGGCCAATGGCTTGCCCTGCTCCAGGGTCATCAGGCGAGCCAGGTCGTCCTGATTCTCGATGATCAGCTCGAACCAGCGACGCAGCTTGTTCGCGCGCTCCTTGGCGGTCAGTGCACGCCAGGCCGGCAGCGCTTTGTCAGCAGCTTCGATCGCACGGCGGGTTTCGGCAGCGCCCATTTTCGGCACGGTGCCCAGAATTTCGCCCGTTGCCGGGTTGTTGACCTTGATCGTCTGACCGTTGTCCGCATCGACCCAAGCGCCATCGATAAAGGCTTGCTGGCGGAACAACTGGGTGTCTTTAAGCTGCATGTCGGCTTTCCTTAACAGCACCGCGGCCAGCGCGGAGCGAATTATGATTGTAGAAAGGCGCCTTATAGGCTGCCGTCAGGGAAATCATTCACCGGGCTGAAGCACATAAATAGCGCACTGATCGAACTCGTGCGGTTCAGCACCCAGACAAGAGCGTTTGAAATCTCAAACGAATCCTAGGATCAAAGGGGGTAAAGGACAATAGGCTGTTCGAAAAAAAGAACGAAAACGCCGCATTTGCCTATTTTTTCTGATCAACGTAGCAAACGCAGGTTACGCTTTGGAAAAACGCAGATGATTCAGCAGCATGGACGCCTGCAGCGCATATGAGTATCATGGCGCCCGCATTGCACCAGTAGCTCAGCTGGATAGAGTACTGCCCTCCGAAGGCAGGGGTCGTGGGTTCGAATCCCGCCTGGTGCACCATATGTAGAAACGAGAAAGCCTCAGGCCGTTGGGTCTGGGGCTTTTTTGTGGGTAAGCCATTTTCAATGGTTTGGGTCTAGTGATCAGCGCTGCCTGATTCGAATAGACGTCCAACGTCCCTTGCGGCATGCAGGACACGCTCAATCTGAACATCGCCCTCGAAAAGACTATAAAAGATCAAATATCGGCCGTGGGAAATCATTCGCAGCCCTCTGGCATAGTCATCTCGGGGAATACCTTGATTAGGCTGATCCAGCAGCCGAGCACAGCACACTCGTAGCTCACCAACAAAAATCCGAGCTCGACCCGGATTGTCACGGGCAATGTAGCGGGCGATTTGCTGCAGATCCTCTCGTGCCAGTGCGGAGAAAAACAGTTGTCTCATGGGCGCTTCTGCTCTGCTTCGACCTCATCAATGAGCGCATCAAGCTCGGCAAACACGGTATCGGCAGCAATGGCCGGACGTGGGTCATTGCGGCTGGTCGCAATAGCTACACATATTTCTGCGGCTCGTAATCTATCCAGGAGCTGCTGATAAGCGGCGTGCGGCAAAAGGTAGGCAGCAGGACGATTGTGGTTGAGAACGGCAACTGGCTCTGAGCCTGCTTGCTCAATCACAGTACTTGGGCTGCGTTTCAGCTCGGTAATACTGACCGACCGACTCGCAAGTAATTGCTCCATGACGGCTCCAAAGGTACAAAAAATAGTACCTTATAGTGCTCGTTTTTCCGAACAACGGTCAACGTGCAACTGACCGGGGCCATCTGCCCCACAAAAAACCATCGAAACGGGTTTCCTATGCTGTCGTTAAATCGAGATTGCTAGTCAAATGACCGGCAAATGAGCGGTAAATGAGCGGCACGAGCAAAGGCGACTGAAACAGCATTTTGGCCAGTTGCTGCCTGCTGCCAGGCCTTGTTCAATCAAATGACCGTCAAATGACGATCATACCCAGCCGGGTACAAAGCGATTGGCGCCCGGTCTCCATCAGAGCTTGGCGCAAGTTTCCAAATAATCAGTGACGGCCTCTTCAAATGCGTTTTGAAGTTCCTGTACTGACACGCCATGAAATCCAACGACATCTCTAATACCAGCAATATGACCGACAAACAGGCCATCTTCCTCGCTGTATTCAATTCGGGCGGCATAGCCTTTGTAATTCATTACGTTCATTCGGTGACTCCTGATTGCTCAAGGAAAGCGCGAACCTGGTAGGGCTTTGCTTCTTTGTCCGGGTGTGTTCGATGAAAGATGCCGACCACACCGTTGAGCTCAAAACGTACCCGGAACCCAACACGATTGGTAAGGCGGAAAAATCCCAGGCAATAAAAAACCCCTGAGCAGTCTCAGCACCGAAGCGCATCAACCGACAGGGGCCATCAACATTTCTTTAATGGCAAAAAACCGCCAAAGCGGTTTTTTCATTCTGTCGTCCAATCAAACTCGTCGTATTCATCATCGTCTTCTTCGTCCTCGATCAACTCATCATCAAGAACGTCTTCCTCAAGATCATCTTCTGCCTGCTTCGCCAGAAGAAACTCCTTACGGCTCTCAGTCACAGCTCGCCGCAGTTCCTCACCCTTCACCGGGCAGTTGAGCATTTGGGCGATGCGGTCGATTTTTTGGGCCACGGCATCCTCCAACGCATCGGCTATAGGCTGATAGTGCGCGCTTTCGGGGGTTGTTGCCAAATCGTCGACCGCTGTTCAGCTCATTTTTTCTGCAAATCCTTGAGTTTGGCTGCAAGGTTTTCCTTGGGAAAGCGCTTGTGCAATGTCGTCATCAGCGCCTCGGCGGCTTGGGTTTGTCCGGCGTCTTGCAGGCGTATCACCTCACGTAATTGATCATCCAGTGACTTAACCGGCGCGGCGGCGCGTTTGCTGAGTTTGGCTTCGTCGGCCATTTCGCTGTTGATCGACTCTCGTTGCATCGGCGCGGAAAACTCCGCCATTGGCGCAGCCGGTGCGGGCGCGGACAAAGCCTCAACCGGTGCGGCCTGGGAGCGGGCAGCGGCTTCCGGTTTGGCGAGCGGTGCGGAGGCTTTGGGCGCAGGTGCGAAGTCGTAACTCGGCAGTTGTTCCGGCGTGCGTTGCACCAGTGCCAGCATCAGCGCAACCCCGACCAGGCTTGCGAACGCGACTTGCCAGCGGGGCTGTTGGCAGGCTCGGAGCCAGCGTTGCCACAGGTTTGGTTTCGGCTTGGGGGCTTCTCGGTGTGCGGTGGCGAGGATGAAGGCGTCGAGGTGCGCCGGTGGTTCGCCGCTGCTGTGATCGCGAAAATGCTTGAGCATTTCATCGTCGGGCGATGACGGTGTTTGTTTGGCGTCAGTCATGTCAGTACCTCCTCGGCCAGCAGCCGACGCAGTTTTTGCTGGGCGTAGCGCAAGCGGCTTTTAACGGTTTCCAGCGGTGTTTCGGTAAGAGTGGCGATCTGTGGCAGGTCGAGGTCGCCGTGGGCGCGCAGCAGGAACACTTCGCGCTGGTCGGCGGGCAGGGTTTGCAGGGCGGTTTCGAGGCGTTGACCGTCGCGGCTCAGGCTCAGCAGTTGTTCTGGGTCGGCAGCGTCATCGATCAGGGCGTGAGCCTGTTCGTCGTAGCTGTCGTGCAAGGGGTTGTGGATGCCATGTTTGCGCCAGTGATCGATCAGTCGGTTACGGGCAATCTGGTAGAGCCAGGTACGAAAGTTCGCCCGGCCTTGTGGCTGACTGGTGCTGCGGATCAGGCTCAGCCAGGTTTCCTGGTACACCTCTTCGGCCAGTTCGGGTTTGCCACTGAGGCCGAGGAGGAATCGATACAGGCCCTGGCGGTGGCGGGCGTACAAAACTTCGAACGCCGGCCCGTCGCCCGAGCGATAACGCGCCAGCAGCGATTCATCGCTGCTGGCGGTTGAGCTGATTGCAGGATCGGACATGTCAGCTTTCACTCTATCCGGTTGTCATTGGGCGGTTGATTGGAGGCGGTGGAGGTTCGCAGGCTCTGCGCCAGTTCTACTAATTGCACGAATTCACCGCGCAGGCCGAATTGGTCATCACCCCGAGCGCCACGGGCCAGGGCTTCGGTGTCTTTCAGGCTGAAATTACCGGTGTAACGCCCATCCTTGAGCTGCTGGGAAAAGGCAGCGACGGCGGCGGCAAAGCGCAGATCATTGCTGGCGGCCAAGAGCTTGCCAGCCTCACCCTTCAGTATTGGCCTTTCGATCAAGCGACTGTTCCCACCTTCCGGCAACTGATAACGCACCCGCAGCATCGCCAATTCTCCGGTTTTTGCGGAAACATCGACCGCAGATTTGCCATAGCGCAACGGTTCCAGCCAGCCCTTCTCGCCCTTGGGCACAATTTCGTACAGCGCCGTCACCGTATGCCCTGCGCCGATTTCTCCGGCGTCGACTTTGTCGTTGCTGAAATCCTCACGTTTCAGGGCACGATTCTCATAGCCCAACAGCCGATATTCACTGACCTGTGCCGGGTTGAACTCCACCTGCAGCTTCACATTTTTCGCCACCACCGCGAGGGTTGAGCCGAGTTGATCCACCAGCACTTTGCGCGCTTCGCGCAGGTTGTCGATGTAGGCGTAGTTACCGTCGCCGGCGTCAGCCAGTTGTTCCATCAGGTGTTCATTGTAGTTATCCACACCAAACCCCAGGGTGGTCAGGGACACGCCAGTCTTGCGTTTATCCACAGCCATTTGCTTGAGGCTGTCGAAGTCGCTGATGCCGACGTTGAAGTCACCATCAGTGGCCAGCAGGATGCGGTTGATGCCTTTGGGGATAAACGCCTGTTGCGCCATTTGGTAAGCCAGTTCGATACCCGACGCGCCGGCGGTCGAGCCGCCCGCAGTCAATTGATCGATGGCGGTACGAATTTTCGCTTTTTCCCGTCCGGAAGTCGGCTCCAGCACCACGCGGGATTCTCCGGCGTACACCACCAGCGAAACCCGATCTTGCTCGCGCAGTTGATCGACCAGCAATTTCAGGGTGCTTTTAACCAGGGGCAAGCCTTCGCGACGGTCCATGGAGCCGGACACGTCCACCAGAAACACCAGGTTCGCCGGGGCCAGTTCCGCCACCGCGCGATCAGACGCCTTGATGCCGATGCGCAGCAATCGGGTATGCGGGTTCCAGGGCGACGGCGCCAGCTCGGTGGTTACGCCAAATGGCGAGCCGTCGGTGGGCAAGGCGTAATCGTAGGGGAAGTAATTGACCATTTCTTCCAGCCGCACCGCCCCTTCCGGAGGCAAACGCCCCTGATTGAGCAAGCGCCGGACATTGGCGTACGCGCCGGTATCGACGTCGGCGCTGAAAGTCGAGACCGGCGCTTCGGCCACGCTGTGAATCGGGTTATCGGCCAGCGCCTGATATTGCTCGCGCTGTTCATCCCGATAGCCCTGTGGATAAGCCTCACCGGCCGGCATTGGCGCGAAGGCGACCAACGGGCCCGGTCGTGCGCTGCGCTTGGCCATCGCGGTGTCTGCCATGACCGCCTCGCGCACCAATGCTTCAGTTTTCGGCGCATTTTGCGCCGGGGGCGCAACCGCTACCGGGTTGCCCGTCTCAGAGGGTGGCGTGGATGAACCGCCGCAACCGGCAACGGCCAGCAATAACCCGGCGGCGAAACCCTGGGCGGCCGGGCGGAGGAAATGCAGAGGGAGGGACATGGGGGGCTGACCTCAGGAGGAAATTGACTCATTCATCCTCTGAGACGGACAGCCCGCCGGGTTCGGGTTAAGCCGAAGTGAAAAATCTTCAGCGGTGATAACGCCGCACCACGCTGCTGTTTTTCAGCACATGGCCTTTGATCTGATCCAGCAACTGCGCGCGGGTCAGGCCGGCAGGCAAGGCCTCTGGCGCCAGGTCCAGGGCGTAGATCTGGAGGATGTAGTGATGGGAGCTGTCACCGATGGGCGGGCACGGGCCGATGTAGGTAGTGGTGCCTTTGATGTTGGTGCCACCTACGCCTTCAAGGGTGGATTTAGTGCCGAAACCGGCCGGGATCTGCCGCGTCGTGGCCTTGATGCCATAACGAATCCAGTGATCGACGCCCAGGCCTTTCTGGCCGTCCGGGTCGTGCATGACGATGGCGTAGCTGAGGGTGCCCTGGGGGCCGGCGTTCCAGCTCAGGGCCGGGGACTGATTCTTGCCGCCGCAACCGCTGGCATCGCTGGCCTCCGCCGACGTGAACAGCCGATTGTCCGAAACGCCGGGGATGCTGAGGGTGAAACGCTCCTGGGCCTGCGCCGGCAACTGCACGCAAAGGGCGACTGCAACGGCCGCCAGCCAAGGGTTCAAAGAGGTCAATCGGGTCATACCGGAGCACCTTGTGCGGGGTGGGGCCGTCGTCGGCACGCAAACTATAGCCGGACCGTTCGTGCGGTGGCAGTGGGAATTGGCTGAACCTGGGAATAAGCGCCAAACTCCTAAGTGAAACACCTGCCTGGAGATCGATCATGGCACTGCACCGCGTCGCCCGTTTCGCCGATGTGCCCCTCGACCGTGGCCTTGAGGTCCGGATCGACAAGATGAAAATCGTCTTGCTGCGGGTCGGCGATCAATTGCGCGCCTATCAGGGCAGATGTCCCCACGCTGGGGCCCCTTTGGCCAAAGGGGCGCTGTGTGAGGGACGGCTGATCTGCCCGTGGCACAAGGCGGCTTATCGGCTCGAAGACGGCGCGCTGTGCGAACCACCCTCCCTGGACAGTCTGCGGCGCTACCCGCTGGAGCTGCGCGACGATGAGGTCTGGGTCGATGACCAGCCGATGCCCAGTCCCAGCACACCGCCGGCGGACGATAAGCGAACCTTTGTAATCATCGGTGCCGGTGCAGCGGGTACGGCCTGCGCGGCGGCGTTGCGGGAGAAAGGTTTCGGTGGTCGGGTGTTGCTGATTGACCGTGAGCCCGAAGCCGGATACGACCGTACGGCATTGAGCAAATTCGTGATTGCCGGGGAAATGCCACCGGACGAAGTTCCGCCGCTGCGCGATGAAGACTTTTATCGTGAACAGCGCATTGAACGGATAAACAGCGATGTGATGGGCCTGGATGCAGCGAACCGAAGCCTGCGCCTGGCCGATGGTCAATCGCTGAGCTATGACGCCGCGGTGATTGCCACCGGCGGTATACCAAAATCCCTGTCGCTGCCGGGCGCCGATCTGCCGCAGGTGTTCGTGTTGCGTTCGAAGGCGCAGGCGCAGCAGATTCTGACCACCGCAAAACCGGGTCAAAGGGCAGTGATTGTCGGCGGCAGCTTCATTGGCCTGGAATCCGCTTCATCCCTGCGTCAGTACGGCCTGGATGTCACCGTCCTGACCCGCCATGCCATCCCTTTCGAGGCGCAATTCGGCGAGGCCGTCGGCAAGGCGATTCGTGCTCTGCACGAGGCCAACGGCGTGGTGTTTCATACCGATGGTGAAGCAGCGAAGATCGAAGGCACAGGCAAAGTCGAAGCGGTGCTGCTGGACAACGGTCAGCGCTTGCCGGCGGATCTGGTGCTGGTTGGCATTGGCGTCACCCCGGCAACCACCCCGTTTACCGATCTGCCGAAGGAAAAAGATCAATCATTGAAGGTCGACGGCGGCATGCGCGTGACCGACGGGCTCTGGGCCGTCGGCGACATTGCCACCTTCCCGCTCAACGGCCAGCCCCAACGGATCGAACACTGGCGCCTGGCCCAGCAACAGGCGCGGATTGCAGCGGCGAATATGCTCGGCGGCGACGAACGCTACCTCGACGTGCCGTATTTCTGGACCTGGCACTTCGGCAAAAACTACGACTACCTCGGACACGCCGAGGCCTGGGACGAGGTTGAATTCAAAGGCGACCCAGAGCATCCACCGTTTATTGGCCTGTTCGCCAAAAACGGCGTGATAGCGGCGGCCGTTGCCTGCGATCAGGAACGGGCCATGGCGATGCTCGCCGAACGGATGAAACAACCGCTGTCAGTGGACGAGGCGTGGCGCCTGGTTCGGGATTTTGCCTGACGCACGTCTGCAACGCGTCAGGCTCAGATGTGGCTCATCGGCTCGCGGTTGTCGTCATCTTCGGCCGGCAAGCGGATCACCAGCGGATGCTCCAATGGCGCCAAAGGCGGTGGCAGCTCGGCCGGGTCGACCGGGGTGAAGTGCGTAACGACGTGACTGACATCGCCTTCCTGATCGTTATGAATGGTCATCGAGCCCGGTGCGCGCAGTTTCGCCAGCCGGTCGCCGGTCAGCTTGAAGCTTTTGCTCAGCCCCTGATCATCCACCACCGGCGCCGGCAAACGGCGCTGGGCGAAGCTCTTGCTTTTGCGTTGTTGATAACGCGCCCAGCCAATCAGGATCACCGCGTTGAACAGCGCCACCCACAGGTAAATCTGCAACGTGCCGAGGGCGTCGAAAATCGATGGATCGATGCGCGGGCCGTCATGGGTATCGATCAACGGCCACAAACCTTGCGCCAGCAAGTACAGCAGCCCGATCCACGCCAGTACGGTGAAGAAAACGTCGATCACGACCAGAAAGGGCCGCTGCCGGGTTCTGATGATTTTCATTTGATGACCTCCTCTTCATCGTCATCCAGCGGCTTGATGCCCCGGTCTGGACTGACCCAGCGCGCGCGCTTCTGATGTTGGCCAAACAGCACTTTGGGGAAGCTGACCAGGGTGGTGAGCAGGCTGATGAACCAGAACACCAGTGGGTACCAGACCACCCAGAACATGGTCCTGCCGAGCCCTTTTTCGTAACGGCGATCGATCATGATGCTGACCGCGAATTGCACTAGGCAAACCACCGCCAATAGCAGCCCGGTAAAGGCCGGTGGCATCAGGTGATGGACGGCAATGGCTGGCGGCATTTCGACGAAGTTGCCGATAGCCCAGAAGATCACCGACAACAGGAAGGTGAAGGCCCAACCGGTGGACAGGCAGTATTCGAACAGCAGTGGCCAGAGGTAACGATGGCGGTATTGCCAGATGCCACGGATGTTCTTGAACAACACCTCGGCACCGCCCTGGGCCCAGCGCAGGCGCTGTTTCCACAGGCCGCCGAGGGTTTCCGGCATGAGGATCCAGCACAACGCGCGGGGCTCGTAGAAAATGCTCCAGTGATCCAGTTGCAGCTTCCAACTGATGTCGATGTCTTCGGTGATCATGTCCGGGCTCCAGTAGCCGACCCGGTTCAGGGCCGTACGACGGAAGGCGACGATCACCCCGGAGACGGTGAAGATCCGCCCGAACACCCGCTGGGTACGCTTGATCAGGCCGATGATCGAGGAGAACTCGCCGACCTGTACCCGGCCGATCAGAGTCGAACGGGTGCGGATTCGCGGGTTGCCGGTCACGGCGCCCAGTCGCGCGTTGTCGAGCATCGGTGCCACCAGATAGGCCGCGGTGTTCGGCGCCAGCAACGCATCGCCGTCGATGCACACCAGATACTCGCTGCGCGCCGCGATGGCGCCCATGCGCAGGGCAACGGCTTTGCCCTGGTTTTCCGCCAGGTGCAGCACCCGCAAACGTGGATCCTGCGCCGCCAGTGCGTCGAGCACCGCGGCGGTGTTGTCCTTGGAGCCGTCGTTGATCGCGATCACTTCGATGTTCGGGTAATGCTGGGCCAGCGCCGCGTGGATGGTATCGGCGGCGTTGTCGCCTTCGTTGTAGCAAGGGATCAGGATCGAGATCAGCGGTTCGCCGGCCAGCGGTGGCGGCAAGGTGTCGTCCTGCCACGGCCAGTGCCGCTCCCAGTGCAGCCAGAAATACAGGCCGCCGGCGATCCACAGCCCCGACATGAACAGTGGGTAGAAGAACACGAAGTCCATCAGGAATTGCCCGGTGACCAGAAAGATCAGCCCGAGGGGAACCCCCAGGACGATCGCCAGAACCAACAGGGCCAGAAGTCTGTCCAGCATGTTATGGATTCCACTTGTTGGAGAGCGCCGGCCGCACGGCTTTCAGGTCCGGCTGGTTCTCGAGGAAGTTGTCTGGGTAGTAGCCGAAACTGGTGGCGCCCTGACGCTTGAGGCGGCCCATCCAGTCAGCCAACTGCACGCCGTCGATGTCGGCGTGTTTATTTTTCGTCCAGTCGCGGGCCTGCAATTCGAACACCGTGCGGTCGAGTGCACCGGGGCGCGATTTGACCGTCGCCACCAGTGCTTCAAGCCAGGGGCCGGATTGCTGATGGCTCTGTTTTTCCATCAGCGGCATGGCCATCGGTGCCGTCCAGTCGTAGGCGCCCAGGAAGTCATCGAGGTTCTGCGCGAACCAGGCTTCGCTCTCGGGGTTGAGCATCGGCTCGGCGAAAATATTGCGCGCCGTTTTCACTTGCGGGCCGCGAATGGCGCGAACCTTGGCGGTCAGCTCATGGGTGAAATCGATCAGGTAGCGGCTCTTGAACCGCGTCCAGCGTTGCAGGGTGGCCGGATCCTCGCGCAGGGCGGCAATCGAACCGGACAGACCGTTGGCAGCATAGATTTTCAGGGCTTCGGGGCCGGCGTCTTCGAAGTCCGACAGCACCGCGTCATCGTGATAGAGGATGCCGTCGACCGAGGTCAGGCGTGCCACGTCTTCGTAGATTTCACCGATGATGCGCCGCACGTTCGGGTCGAATGGCGACAAGCGCTTGTATTGGTCCGGATCGATCGACGTGGTGCCGGTTTTCGGGTCCCAGCGAGTGACTCGCGGCAGCTTCGAATCCAGGGCAAAACTCAGCACCGGCATCCACGCGAAAACTTTGACGTGAGCCCGGGTGCGCAGCTGCCAGGCTACACGGTCAAAGATATCGGCACGCATCGGCAGGTGACGGTTGGGAAAGTACAGCGAATGCACCAGGCCATCGCCCGCGGGGTCGGCGAAGGCTTGCAGGAACACCGTGTTGGCGCCCATGTCGGCCATGCGCTGGATCAGCTTGCCGAGGTTGATTTCCTGTTGGGCCGGGTCCGGGTCGTAGACGTTGTCCAGATCCACATGCACCACGCGCATCGGCGATTCGGCCTGCACCGCGACGACACTGTTGGCGAAGTGTTCGCCATCCGGGTCCGAGGCCACCAGAAAGCGCGGGCTGCTCATCAGGTTGTCGAGGGCATCGAGGCCGTCGTCCAGAGTCAGGGCCATCTGATAACCCTGGTCGTTGATCACTTGCAGCGAGGTGCCATCTGCCACGCCGTACGGCCAGACCCAGACTCGCGGTTTGTAGCCAGTGACCTTGCGGATCTTCTCCGAGATGGCCGCTACGTCGGCGCGCATCCGGGCCTGGAATTGGGCTTCGGTTTCATAGCGACCGGTGGCGGCGTCATAGCGCCGGGTCGCGGCCGCCGGCTGCAGGTTGCCTTGCGGGTTGGCCAACACGCCTTTGTGGCTGGCGTCGGTGTGGGCGGCGATTTCCACCAGGCCGGACCGGGAAATCTCGCGGATCTGCTCCCAGGTCAGGAAATCCGAACGCTTGCGCGGTGTGCCGGCGAAGTCGACTGGCTGGTTCGGCGGCGTGTCGATCCACACCCCGACCGGCGCCAGCAAGGCGTGCCAGTTATAGGCACGCAGCACCGGCAACACGCGGGTGTAGAAGCTCGAATAACCGTCGTCGAAACTCAGCAGGATCGCCCGTGGCGGCAATTCAGGGCCGCCATTGCGAGCGGCGATGATCTGGTCAACGGTGACCGGTTGGTAGTTGTTCTCCCGCAACCATGCCAGTTGCTCGATCAGGCGCTCGGTGCGCACGGCCACCACCGCCTGATCGGGGTCGCGGTCTTCGACATCGTGGTAAGCGATCCCCAATACATGGTTTTTCGGCCACGGCTTTTCATTGGCCGGCATCGGGCGTTCGGACGGCGGCGCGAAGGCTGGGGCTTGCTGGGCACAGGCGCTGATCAACAGCACTCCCAGCAGGAGGATGAAACGCGAAATAAAAGGCATCTTCAAACTCTTCTAGAAGCGGTAAGTAAGGTCGACGAGCAGGCGCAGATCGGTTTCCCGGTCACCGTCAAATGGCCGGTTGATCACGCTCAGCAGGCCGCCCACCTCGAACACGTCGTTCCAGCTGTAGCGCTGGCCGTAGCCCAGCAGGGCGATACCGCCGGTGCCGTGATCGCGCTGGCTGTAAGTGCCCGCACCGGCCTGGAACTGCTGGCTCCAGGAGGTTTCGTAGCGGTGGTAGAGCACGTGATTGACGTTCACCGTCGGCAGCACGCTGAAGTCGGCTTTGGGGTTGAAGTACGGCACGTCGTCGGACTTGGAGTTATGGCTGCTGCCGACTTCCAGGCCGAGGTCGACTTGCAACCCCGGCGCGCGATAAACGCCCTCGCGACCGGTGAGCACGGCTTCGACACGGTTGTTGCCATCGCTGAAGTGCGAGGGGCTGACCGCCAGTCTCCACTCACGGCTTTCATTGGCGCGCCAGCGGATAAAACCGCTGCCGCCGTTGGCCGTGATGTCGCTGTTCAACGCTCGCAACGGCGTTTGTGCAGACAGGTATTCGAGGCTGCCGCCGTACTGCCAGTGATCGTCGATGTCTCGGGCAATCGCCAGGCGCGCGCCCTGTTTATCGCCGAAGCCGTAGGAATGGTTGGAGACTTCCGCTTCCAGGCTCATGTCGCGGGTCCGCCGTTCGAGCCCGACGCGCTGGAAGCGATGGTGGCCGGTGCCTTCCTGGAAGTCGCCGGTGGCATAGCCGGCACCGGCGAACAGGCGCCAGTCTTCATCGATGGGAGGGCTGTACAGCGTGGTTTCGATACCGAAATCGCGGCTGCCGTTGACCGCCCCGACGTCGCCGTTGCCACCGCCATAACTCTTGCCACCGTAGGCCTGCACTCGCAGCTCGGCCATGTCGTGGACCGCTCGCTGACGCTGCAAACGCTGCACCTGACGGTTGTCCGGAAAACGCGCGACCACATCGTCGGTCAGCGCATCCATCTGCCGCCATTCCTGCAGATCCATGGCGGTGTAGCCCTGAGCGACTTCCAGCCCGATATCCCGCGGGGCCATGCTCTCGGTTTCCTTCAGCTGATTCTCGGCACGTCGTGGCCAGTCCCGGGCCAGGTACAGATCGGCCTGGGCCAGGCGCAGGCCGATGTTGCCCGGTGCCTGATCCACCAACGTCTGTAAACGCTGCTCGCCCGACGGCAGATCGGCGCCGTAGGTGCCGGCCTGGGCGGCGAGTTGCTGCGCGTCCATCCATTCATCGTTGGGGTTGCCCACCGGCAAGCCCTTGAGCTCGATTCGCGGTTTCTGGGTCTTGGCCACGTCTTCGGCGACCTGACGCGCTTCATTGGCCTTATCGCTTTCGAGCAAGGCGTAATAGAGCGCGGTGCTGTCTTCCAGGCGATCGCCGACATCGGCATCCGGCGCCACCAGCACCTGGCGATACAAATCGGTGGCGAGTTCCGGCTGACGCTGGTCCAGATAAGACGACGCCACCCAACGCAGGGCATAGGTCGGAATCTTCACGCTTTCGGTGAGCAGCTTCTGGTATTCGGCGATCACATCGGCGGTGCGCGCTCGGGCCTTGAGGGCGCCCATGCGGTCGATTCGCCAGCGGATGACGTCATCGTGGGCCGCAGGGTCCGGCGTCCAGGTCGCCAGTAACTGGTCGTAATCAGACAGGGCACGATCGGCGATCACATAACGTTCTTTTTCACTGCGGGTGGCCAGTTCGGCCAGGCGCACGCGTTCGGCGGCCAGGTCACCTTCGAGACGGCGTTGCGTGACCGGATCAATCAACCCCGGCCGCTGACGCGCCAGGCGCAAGGCCGGTTCCGGCAAACGGGCGCGCTGCAGGGCAATCACGTATTCCCGAGCGACTTCGGGTTTGCTGCCGCCACGGATGAAGGCCTGGTCGTATTCAAACAATGCGTCATAAGTGGCGCCGGCGCGGGTCAAGGCATAGGCCAGGGCCAGGCGGCGGGAAGGATCATCCGGTTTCGCCGCCACCAACGCCCTGGCGCGGGCAACCGCCTCGTCAGGTTTACCGGCGTCGGCCTGGGTCATCGCCAGGCCCAGCTGCAGGTCGGCATTTTGCGGTTCAAGGGCCAGGGCCTTGTTGTACACCTGGGTCGCCGAGTCCCAACGCTTGAGGTTGCGATAGGCCCGCGCGGTGGCAGTCAGGGCCTGGACCGGCAACGCTCGATCACGTCCCTGGGTTTCATAGACCTGCACCACTTCCGCATCCAGACCGGCCCAACTGGCGATCTGCAAGTGATCGCTGATCTGGCCGGTGGTGGCCTGGTTTATTGGCACCTGGCGCAACACAGTCAGCGCAGGCGTGTAGTTGCCGGCCCGCGCATCGCGAACCATTTGATCGTAAGGGGTATCGGCGAGCGCCAGCACCGGCCACAGCAATTGGCCGCACAGCGCAACGCGAAATAAGGGGCGCAGCCCACGATGAATAAAGGGACCAGCAATACGCGGCATTCGTCAGCATCCTTACATGGCCAGCCGGGTCGCAATGCCCCTTGCCCACTCGTAACGGAAAGCCGGATCGAAAGACCCGGCCAAGCTTTATCGACGCAGTCTTGCATGCAAGCGTAGTCAATAATTCAAGACACAATATTTCTTCAGATTCGTGGCGGGCCTCACCCTCACCCCGTTTCGAAACCCCAGACAGCAAAACGCCCGGCGTCTGCGTGTTGCAGAGGCCGGGCGTTGCGCTGAAGCCTGCGGTTTTACTGGATGGTGACGTTGCCAGTGCCGCCGAGTTTGCTCATCACAAAGCCGACAAACTCCTCGAGGGTCATTTTCTGGCCGTTGAAGTCCACCTGATTGTTGGCGTAATGCAGCTTGGTGACGACGTTGTTACCGTCCAGTTTCGCCAGTTGCGTACCGACCGCCATGCTGCTGAACATGTCGGCGGTTGCGCTCGCCTGATCGGCGATGAGCTTGGCATCGGTCTGGCCGTCGATTTGCGACTGCACGGTGAGCAAATCAATGAGCATTGGCTTGGAGACCAGTACGTTGAATTCCAGCAACGCGATCAACTGCTTGACCAGTTGGTCCGGCGGCAGGTCCATGGATTGCGGTTTGGTCAGGTCCAGCACCAGGTTGGCGCGGCTTTCACCGTTGCTGGTGTTGAACGACAGGTTTTCCAGAGCCACCTGGGGACCTGCGGCCAGCAGTTTCTCCAGACCGGTCTTGACCTGTGCTTCTTCGGCCGGGGTCAGGTTCAGCGGCGGCGCCGGCAGACCGGCGGCAGTGGCTTCGGCGGCGGCCCGCTCGTACGGTTGCAGTTTGGTCTGGTAGATCTGCATCAGCGACATCGTCGACGGGATGTCGAGGTTTTTCAGGCTCATGGCCATCTGCGCAGAGCCGATAACCTTGCCGTTCAAGGACACTTCACCGACCTTGTAATCGGCACGCCCCGAAGCGTTGGGGCCTGATTCCCCGGTCTGGTTCTTCATTTCAAAGCTCTTGAAACCGAGTACCGATTGCTTGGGGCCAAAGGTGGTTTTGCTGTTTGTCAGCTCGAGGGTGTTGTCACCGACGTAATAGCCGTAGGTGCTTTTGTTCAGATTACTGGCCAGGGTCAAACCGTTGAGCTCAACCTGCACCGGCGTCTGGTCTTCAGCCACAGTGGTCAGCTTCAGGCTGTCCATGTAACCGTCGGCCTTGACCTTTTGTGCCTGGGCGCTGGCGGCCACGTCGAGTTTCAACCCGGAGAATGTCAGGTTGGACTTGTCATCCAGTGCGGCTTCCAGCGGCAGGAATTCGAGCGAGCCCTTGGTGGAGTTGTCGTAGCCGATGTTGACCACGCCTTTGACCGGGGATTTGTCCTTGGCGGCGGCGAACCACTTCTCGGTCAGTGGCGTTTTTTCCAGCTCGTAGTGACTGGTGGCCAGGACTGGCAACCACTTCAACGACACCAGGCGCGAGAACGGCAGCGGGCCGTGTTCGATGCGGTCGACGAACAACATCTCCATCGGCGCTTCACCAAACATCTCGCCCTCGCCCTTGAGGCGGTAGTGCGCGGTGCTGCTGAACACATGACGGTCCAGCGACACCAGCTCCAGCGACGCCGTACCGTTGGAGCCTGCCAGCGCGGCTTGCAGTTCTTTGTTGGCATCGGCGATCGAGCTGTTCAGCACCCCATCGAGTTTGCTGCCGGTGTACCACGCTCCGCCAGCGCTGATTGCACCGATGGCCACGACAATTCCTAGAAGCACGCCTGCTGATTTATTCATGAAGTACCCGATCGATGTCCATTGTTGAAAGTGTGGTCGTCTTCCCTGAACCCATGACGGGTCGCGGTCACGACTGCGCTAAAAGTGGGATGGAGATTAGCATTTGCGCCGCAGGGCGACCCAATGATTAAAGGTGAAAGAGTGTCTATGGGCCGCGCATGAGGGGCGAGAGTTTTGGTGGTCATGAGATCGGCATCGCGGGCAAGCCCGCGATGGCGTCAGTGCAAACGACATCGACTCAGGAATACTGCACTTCAATTTCATCAAGCTGATGATCGAAGCTTTTCAGCCGTGCGGTCCACGTATACACCAGCACTTCAAAATCCCGATTGATCACCGCCCCGCCGCTCACTTCCGCGCGCGGGTCACAGAAGTCCAGTTGATAGCGTTCGCGGGCCATGGCGTTGGCGACATCGGACAGTTCTCGGGCATTGTTGAGCCAGTGCCAGCCCTCGTCGGCCACTTGCTTGTCCAGCGCCTGGCATTGCTTCTTCAAGGTTTCAAGGCTTTTTTCCAGCGGCGTGCCGGTAAGTTCGCCCATGACTTCCTGGAACGTACGCCCCGGTTGCCAGTAACTGCCCCAGAAATACCGGTCGAACACCGTTTCAACCCGACGCAAAGCCACCTTGGTGTCCCAGATCAGCACCAGGGTTTTGCCTTGTTCGAGTTGTCGTCTCTTGATGCGCTGGTTCTGGAGCGAAGCCCAGGCGACCACCACGATGGCCATCACGGCGATCAGTGCCGCCGCGCTGTCGAGGAAGATCAGCGCCTTGTCGATCTGGTGGGCTAGCATGACGCCGTAGAAATAGGTGGCCGACAGCAAAACCAATGCCGCAATGGCGCACCAGAAGCCGGGAGCGTAAGGGTTTTTCATTATTAGATCCCCATGACCAACGCAAGCCTTGATCGACGGGTTCGCCGCGCGACCCCATCAAATCAAAGCATAGCAACGGCCTCAGGGTTTGCCGGGTTGTGAGCCTTGCGTTCGTCCGCTTTCCCAGCCGCCGCCCAAAGCGAGGAACAAATCGATCTGGCTCATGGCAACCTGGGTGTTGGCCGAGGCCAGTTGCGCCCGCACATCGGTGTAGGTGCGGGTAGCTTGCAAGTCCGCCAGGAACGACGCGCGACCGGCCTGGAAGAAGCGGTGGGTCTGGTCTGCCGCCAGTTGCGCCGACTGCTCGGCGTCCGCCAACGCATCGCGACGCTGAAGTTGCGCGGAATATTGCGCCAGGCCGGTCTGAGTTTCGCGGATGGCGTTGAGCACCACGCCATCGAAATGCGCCAGCGCGCCTTGGGTTGCGAACTCGGCCTCACGGATGCGCGCGCGGGAGCCGTTGGACGGTACGGTCCATGTCAGCAACGGACCGAAGCCCCAGCGATTGGTCGATGGTTTGCCGAGGTTTTCCAGGATGCCGACCGTGCCTACGGTCGCGCCGATGCTGATGTCCGGGTACAACTCACCGGTGGCAATGCCGATGCCGGCGGTTGCCGCCGCCAACTTGCGCTCTGCCTGGCGCACGTCGGGCCGGCGTTTGAGCAGCGCGGCGCCATCACCCACCGGCAACAATTGGACAATTTTCGGCAGCTCCGCACAGGTGGCGGTTCCGGCCGGCAATTGCTCGACTGGTTTGGCCAGCAGCATCGACAAACGGAACAACCCGGCCTGACGCGCGGCTTCATAACGCGGCAATTCGGCGCGCAAGGATTTGAATTGGGTTTGCGAGCGAGTGACCTGGGTTTCATCGCCGCGCCCGGCATCGCGCAAGCGCTGGGTCAGGGAGGTGCTCTGGGCTTGCAGGTCGAGGGAATGCTGCGCGATCTCCCGCTCTTCGTTGGCCGCGCAAACCTGGGTGTAAGCCCGCACCACATCGGCCACCAGGGTGATACGCGCGGTATCCGCTGCCGCCTGGGTCGCATCGGCATTGGCTTTGGCCGCTTCGATGCCGCGCTGCAAGGTGCCGAACAAGTCGAACTGATACGAGGTCGTGATGCCGATATCGCCAACGTTGGCCACGGGCACTTTTTCCGGTATCAAGAACGCTTCGCCGGACTCCTGCAAACGCTGGGCGCCGACCTTCACGCCGCCGCTCCAACCGCCCGCCGCCTGCGCTTCGTCGACCTGAGCGCGAGCCCGCGAAAGATTCGCCGCCGCCACCCGCAAATCGGTGTTGGAAGCCATGGCCTGTTGCACCAATTGGTCCAGACGCGGATCCTGATACAACCGCCACCAATCGGCGGGCACCGGTGCCGAGACGACACGCTTGCCGTTCACCGCCAGGTCGCCCTGTAAGTCTTCACGGTGCACGGCGGCCTCGTCCGGCAAGTGATAATCCGGCCCCACCACCTGACAGGCCGACAGCAACAAGCCCAATCCGGCGACCGCCAAACCCGAGGCCCTGCTCATTTCGCCGGCCCCCCGGTTTGATCGTCGATGATCGACACGGTGGCCGTACGCCCGGCAATCATGCGGAAATTTTCCGGCACCTCATCGAAAGCGATTCGCACCGGAATCCGCTGGGCCAGCCGCACCCAGCTGAACGCCGGATTGACGTTGGGCAACAGGTTACTGCCACTGCTGCGGTCGCGGTCTTCGATGCCGGCGACGATGCTTTCGACATGCCCGCGCAGGCGCGCACGGTCGCCGATCACGCGAATATCGACACTCTGGCCGACATGAATGCCGTCCAGTTTGGTTTCTTCGAAATAACCGTCGATGTGGAACGAATTACTGTCCACCACCGACAACACCGGGCGCCCGGCGCTGACGAACTCCTGGGAACGCGGCGCCCGGTCGTTGACGTAGCCATCCACCGGGCTGCGGATCACCGAGCGGTCGAGGTTGAGCTGGGCGCTGTCCACCGCCACTTGCGCCTCCATTAATGCCACTTCGGCTCGAGCCGCCCGGGACTGGCTTTCTTCCAGTTGCTCGGCCGGGACCAGATTACCGAGTCCACGGTTACGCTTGGCCTCGCGCTGGGCCTGGGCCAGGGTTTCCTGACGGTCGGCGACGGTTGCTTTGGCTTGGCGCAAGGCCAGCTTGAAGCGGTCCTGATCGATGCTGAACAGCACCTGGCCGCGTTTCACCCACTGGTTGTCGCGCACCTCCACTTGCTGGATCAGCCCGGAGACGTCCGGAGCGATCTGCACAATGTCGGCACGGATATGCCCGTCCCGGGTCCAGGGCGCGAACATGTAATACATGACCATGCGCCAGACCACGACAATGGCGAAGGTCACGATCAACAACGTCAGGACCACACGGCCGAGGGTCAAAAAAGGTTTTTTCATGTCATCAGGTATCGACTGAGTGAGTCCACGGCGCCAAGCAGCACAGCGTAGAGAGCCACGTTGAACAATGCCCGGTGCCAGACCAGACGGTAAAAGTGCAGGCGCATCAGCACCCCGTGCACCAACAGGAACAACACGTAGGTAATGCCCATCAGCACCAGCAGCGTGGGCAGGAATACCCCGCCGATATCCAGATCACCGATCATAAAGGCGCTCCATCGATGCCATGGGGAAGCGGTTCTTCGAGTTCGCCCGTGCCGACAAATTCGACACCCGGCAACAGCGCCAGACGCAGGCCGCTCAAGGCGTGCAGCAAATGCAGACGAGTTTCGTCGTCACCTTGGCCGCCGAGGGCGCGGCGGGTGCGATCGAGGGTCATCAGCAACGGACTCGGCGCCGGCAGACGTTCGCCAGCCTTGAGACAGGCCTTGAAGTACTCACCGACTTCAGCCACTACCTGGCGCAGTAGCGCTTGCGGCGCACCCGGCACTCGCGGCGAATAGGCGAGCAGGTCCAGCAGATTCAGGGCCACGCGCACTTCGCGCAGGGCGATGCCGGTGTCCTGGCCGGTCATGGCCAGTCGCGGCAAATGCTGCATCAGGCGATCGAGCATCTGCACGCCCATGTGCCGGTGTTCGGCCAGCGTAGCCGGCTCGGTCAGGCTGACGATGTCGCGCCAGCTGAAACGGGTCAGGCGTTTGGCCGCCAGTTCCGCACCGAATGGCCGGGCGATCAGGGTCCAGATGAATGCGAACAGCAACCCCATGGGCCCGGCCAGGTTGGAGTTGGCGAAGCTGAGGAAATCCGCGTCGTAGGCGCCCTGAATACTGATGAAGGACGATGTGTTAACGATGGTCAGCAGCATGCCCAGGTAAAAACGCGGCTGTACCGTCAAGGTGCCGACGCAGATGAACGGGATGGCGAACGCCAGCACCAGCATCGGGAAGTCATGCAGGTTCGGCAGGATCAGAAACAGATAAAGGCCGGCGAACAGCACCGACATCGCGGTCCAGAAAAAGAATCGGTAGATCTGCGGTGCCGGGTCGTCCATCGACGCAAAGAAACTGCACGCCACCGCCGCCAGAATCACCGCGCTGCCGCCGTCGGTCCAGCCGAGCAGAATCCACAGCACCGAGGCGACGATGATCGCGGTGACCGTAGAAGCCGCCGAATAGAGCATCAAGCCACGGTCGAGAAACGGTGACAGTCGCCCCAGCCGCCAGTGCCGATACACCGCGCGCCAACTGTCCTGGCTCTCGCACTGAATGGCGTATTGCAGGCTGCGGCAGTCTTGCCACACATCGATCCACTCGCCGAGGCGATACAGGGCGTTGGAGAACAACAACTGCTTGCGATCGTCCAGCGCCTCGGCACTCGGTTGCAGCGCTTCGAGCTGGTTTTTCAGGGCCCGCCAGCGGCCGAGGTCAGCGTCTTTGTGATCGAGCCATTCAGTGGTCGCGGTCAGCAGTGGCGCGAACTTATCCACAAGCTCCGGGGTGCGCCGCTCGAGGGCATAGAGCGCATCGTCGAGGGCGTCGATCACTGGCAACAGGTGGATCATTCGCCCGCGCAGTTCCTTGGTATTACGCACCGTTTGCGCTCGCGCGCCCTCGTGGGGCAATTGACCGATCATCAATTCCAGGCTGTTGAAGTTCGCCACCATCGATGAACGCAAGGCGCTGACTTCGTCCGGCTGCACATTGCGGCTGAGGAAACGCAGGCTGTAGGTCGAAGCATCGGCAAACCATTTGTTCACCGAGTCGTTGAACACCGGCGCCAGCCGCCGTGGCCAGAACATGGCGCCAACCACCGCCGCAACAGCGATGCCGAGAAAGATCTCTTCGGTCCGCGCCTCGGCCACGTCCCACACCGCCAACGGATTATTCACCACCGGCAAGGCGATCAGCGGCAAGGTGTAACCGGCGAGCATCAAGGCGTAGTTGTTGGCAGTGCGCAGATGCAGGGACAGGAACAGCAAAATCCCGGTCCACAGCGCGATGACCACCACCAGCACATAAGGGCTCTGGACGAACATCGGCACGAAAAAAACCGCCGCTGCTGCACCGAGCAAAGTGCCGGCCGCGCGGTATAACGCCTTGGAACTGGTAGGGCCGAGGAACGGACTGGAAACGATATACACCGTGGCCATCGCCCAATAGGGACGAGGCATTTGCATGAGCATGGCGATGTACAGCGCGATCATCGAGGCCGCGAACGTGCGCACACCATAGAACCAGTCCCGCGCCGGGGGCACGCCGGTGAAAAATCCGCTCAAGGCTGGGCCACCGAATGATTGGCCGCTTCGAAGGCTTTGAGTACCCGTAGCGCTGCTTCCAGATCACTCTGGTCGATGCCTTCGAGCACCTCCTGGCGCAAACGCACCAACTCAGCTTCGACCGCCTGCACCAACTCGCGACCGGTCGCGGTCAGGCTCAGGCATTTGGCGCGCCGGTCATGAGCGTCTTCGGTACGGCAGACGTAACCGGCGTGACACAGCTGATCCAGCAGCCGCACCAGAGACGGGCTCTCCATCCCCGCCGCCTGCGCAACCGTCACCTGCCGCACACCCTCGCCCAAGCGCCCGATCATCAATAGCGGGGCGGCGCAAGCTTCGGAGATCCCATAGTTGACCAGCGTGGTCTGGCAGATCTTCCGCCAATGCCTGGCGGCCACCACCATGGAGCTGCTGATGTTCATCTGGAGAGCGGCGAGGTTCTTTGGCACGAGGGAATGCACACACTGTTAGTTTGCTAACTATCAATATGGCATTGGTGGGGAAAGCTGGTCAAGTTTTGAAACAATTCTCATGCTGGCAAACGAGTTTTCACAGATCATCAAGTCTGATTGGTTCAGCAATTTCAGGGCTGCGGGCGCGTATGAGAGTCGCAAGGTCGAAATCATCCAGGCGGTTCAGCATCGCTTCATAGAGATCTGCCGAAATCAGATACGCCGTGATTCGATTGTTATCCAGCACCGCAATAGGCCCGATTTGTGTATCCCGCAGGACAGCACTGGCGTTTTCAGCAAGCTCGGAAATGCTGATGATCCTTTCGGCCAAAACACATTGCATGAATCAGTCTCATCTCGGGATTTGTCGCCATGGAAGCTACTTCAACCCAGTTGGCAAGGCCCAGAAAAAATCTGTGACGAGGTCTTTCATGCAGCTTTACACCCCCCGCCCCTTCCTCAGCATTACATCCAGCTGATCCACCACCTCCGCCCAATCCGCGTCATCCAGAATTTCGTCACGCAGCAACTCCGCCTGGCTCTCGCTCCAGAAGAACGCGTCCGCCAGGTGCAGTTCGGGTTTGAGTGGTGAATGGGTGGCGATGAATTTATCGATGCTTTCGGCGTCGTCAGGCAGGCCGAGTTGTTTGAACAGGGCTGAGAGGCTATGGGTGGGGGATTCCATGTCGGGCTCCTTCTTGATGGCTGGAATGGGGTGACCGCTGCGCGGTCAATCGCGGGCAAGCCCGCTCCCACAGGTTTTTTGCAATTCCTGTAGGAGCGAGGCTTGCCCGCGATGACGGCAGCGATAGCGACGCTATGCCGACAGACTCAACTCGCAGACCTCGGCATGCGGCACCATTTTCAGATATTCCGGTACGCTCAGGTGTACCAGGTTGTTGTGGTTGCCGGCTTCGAGGTAGATGTCTTGCTGCCGGGTCAACATCGGGTCGATGACCATGTCCATTCCATAGGACTCGCCCAGTGCAGGCACGGCGCCGCGTTCGCAATCGTCGAATAGGTGCGGCAGGTTGCTTTCCCGGGTGACTTGCCATTCGCTGCTGCCACGGACTTTGCTCAGGTCCAGGTGACGGCTGGCGGGCAGCACGGCCATCAAGTAATGCCCGTGGCGATCGTCGAGGATCACCGATTTGGCCACCCGTTCGGCAGGAATGCCTGCAAGCCGCGCCGTTTCAAGGCTGCTGGCTGAGTGCGGATGGGAAACGATGTCATATTCGCAGTGCGCCTTGTCCAGGCTGTTCTGCACGGTTTTTGCCATACGCATGATGCACCTCGGTGTCCGCAACAACGAATGGCGGACGATGGTTAGAATTTTTTCTCTCCATTAAAAGTCTAGGCCCGCTGGTGGGATCCGGCGGGAAATCCGCCCGTCGGACGCGGTCGACAACTGGTCGAAATTCATACAACCGCAGGCTCAACTAGACTTGTACACAGAGCCACGAACGGCTTGCGGACGGATGACTCTCCTGGAGGGTCAAGTGAACATTCGTTGCTGTGCAATTGCGCTGCTGCTGGCCTTGAGCGGGTCGGTATTGGCGGAGGATACCGTCGTAGTGCTGGTTCCCGACCCCATCGGGATCTGGCTGATCACGTTCGGCATCGCGTTTCTGATCGCCGAGGCGGCCTTGCCCAATTACGGCGTGGTCGGTCTGGGCGGCATTGTGATGTTCGTGATCGGCGCGGTGATTCTGAGCAATGCCGAAGTCCCTGTTCCCTTGATGATCGGCCTGGGGCTGATCAGCGCATTGCTGCTGATTTTCCTGCTGATCCGCGCCTTGAAAACCCGACCGCGCCGCAACTTCAGCGGCGACGCCGAATTACTGGGCAGCGTGACGCCGATAACGTCGTTGCAGGCTGGCAATGCTTATGTCGGCTGGGTGCATCTGCAAGGCGAGCAATGGCAAGTAACGAGCCAAACACCGCTGCAACCGGGCCAACAGGTCCGGGTGGTGGCACGCAAGGGTCTATTGCTGGAAGTGGTCGCGGCTGACGCGGCGTCCGCATGAACAATGATGGCGGAGAATAGTCATGGGTCTGCAACTGGGTTTTGCCGCGCTCCTGTTATTGCTGATTGCACTGGCGGGGTCGACCTTCCGCATCCTGCGCGAATATGAACGCGGCGTGGTGTTCCAGCTCGGACGCTTCTGGCAGGTCAAGGGCCCCGGCCTGATCCTGCTGATTCCGGCGGTTCAACAAATGGTCCGTGTCGACCTGCGGACCGTGGTGCTCGACATACCGCCGCAAGACGTGATCACCCGCGACAACGTCTCGGTCAAGGTCAATGCGGTGCTGTATTTCCGCGTGCTCGACCCGCAACGGGCGATCATTCAGGTCGAAGACTTTCTCATGGCCACCAGCCAACTGGCCCAGACCACGTTGCGGGCAGTGCTCGGTAAACATGAACTCGATGAATTGCTGGCCGAACGGGAACGGCTGAACGTCGACATCCAGCAAGTGCTCGATGCCCAGACCGACGCCTGGGGCATCAAGGTGGCCACCGTCGAGATCAAGCACGTGGACCTCAACGAATCGATGATCCGCGCCATCGCCAAACAGGCCGAAGCCGAACGGGAACGCCGGGCCAAGGTAATCCACGCCGAAGGCGAATTGCAGGCCTCGGAAAAACTCATGCAGGCTGCCGAAATGCTCGGGCGTCAGCCGGGGGCCATGCAGTTGCGCTACATGCAGACGCTGAGTTCGATTGCCGGGGACAAGAGTTCGACCATCGTCTTCCCGCTGCCGATCGAATTGCTCAAGGGGATGGCGGACTTGTCGTCAAAATCCTGATGCATCGATAAGTTGTGGCGAGGGAGCTTGCTCCCGCTGGGTCGCGAAACGGCCCCAACATCTGCGACTGCTACGCAGCCGAGCGGGAGCAAGCTCCCTCGCCACAAAAAGATTATATTTCGCGCAATTGTTCCAGCGCCTCATACGGTTCCCGTGCCCAGTGTTCCACCCGCTCACGAAGCAACGCCGAGGCTTCGCGATGCTTGTCATCACTGTCGCCGACAAACACCTGCGACGGCTGCTTGGCATGTTGCCCCACTGCTGCAAACACCTGCCGGCGCTGCTCGATGTCCAACGCAAAGAACGCCGCCAACCGCCCCGCCATCGCCTGCGGCAGTTCGCTGTAATTCACCGCCCAGCCGCCAAATACCTGGCATTGCGCCAACCCCGACGCCAGCAACCGCCCCAACCGCCGAGCGATGTAATCCTCACGGCCGCTGAACGGGAATTCGTCATCCAGCACACTGGCGCCAATCATCCCCGGCACCATGTGCACGCCCGGGCGACGCAGATGCGAGACAGCAATCTCCAGCGGATCGCGATAAAGAAACAGCCAGGGTGTTTCAGGGAAGCACTCGCGCAGTAACGACAGTTCACCGATGTTCCAGGCGTCGAGTTTGATCACCAACCGTTGCTCCACGCCACGTCGACATTGCCCGTAGGCCGACAGTAACCCTTTGATCGCCGCACGTCGCTCGACGGCAGGCAAATCGCTGCGTAGCAACGCGTCCAGTGGCGGGGGTTCGCTGATGACAATGTGGTTGTCGAGTTGCGCCAGCATCTGACTAACCAGGGTCGAGCCACAGCGGGAGGCGTGAAAAATAAAGGCGCTCGGCGTCAGGCCGGGACTGCAAGCCCGCCAGTCCGCGAGGATCGACAATGCCGTTTTTCGGCGAAATGCCTGATTGAACGGCAGTCGCAGCGCATCCTCCACGGCGTCACGAAAAAACGGTTGATGCAGCCGCGTCTCCCCGAACCAGCACCAGTCGACTTGCCATTGCCCGGCCTCTTGCCACACGCGAATCGGCAACCAGCCTTCGAGGTTCAGGCGCTCC
Organism: Pseudomonas sp. GW822-FHT02G04; assembly: GCF_058802085.1. Classification (NCBI taxonomy): domain Bacteria; kingdom Pseudomonadati; phylum Pseudomonadota; class Gammaproteobacteria; order Pseudomonadales; family Pseudomonadaceae; genus Pseudomonas; species Pseudomonas sp. GW822-FHT02G04. Next base: position 57,456 of record NZ_JBXANU010000018.1, on the reverse strand, counting down.
ATTGTTCAGTCCACTGGCGGCGACCATCGCGCATCGCCGTGCGCAATTCTTCGCGGGTGAACACAAGGCCACGCTCGGCGGCCAGCTCCAGAGTGCGGGCGATAAAGGCCTCGTTGTCCCGCAATCCCTGCAAGGTCTTGCACAGCTGCGGATCGCCGGCCAGCAGTGCCTTGAATTGCTCTAAAGCTTGATGACCGATTTGCGACGACGGCGTGGTTGCCACCCCATCGATAATCGCCTGCTCCAGCCAGGCACCGGGCCGACAATCGAGCACCAGATGAATCCGTGCCTGGGTATCGCGATTGTCCACGCGATGAGGTCTCGCCAGATCGAGATACCAGCATTCGCCAGCAGCCATCGGCATGCGCTGGCCGTCCAGCATGAAGTCCACTTGAGGTGGGCTGAGCAGCGGAATGTGCAGACGCAAGTCCGCATCCGGTTCGCCCAGGTCATAGTCGCGATGCTCGTGGATACGCCCGCCCGGACCGAGTCGCAACAGGCGCGCGCAGACGATCTGCAGCGGCAGATCCCGCAACCCTTGCTGCCATCGGGCATCCCGTCGCCAGGATTCGCGCAATCGAGGTTCACCGCGACCGGGTGCCAGCTCGGTCAAGGCATCGGCCGCGGATATCAGCGCCACCCCGCTCCAGTCGCCAGTGTAATAAGCGCTGTTGAAATGACCGTGCCAGTCGTCCTCACCAATCGCCGCCAGCGCCTGCAACAGCAACGGCAAATCCACCGTCACCGGCAATCGGGAGAATGCCGGCCGGCTCATCGTTTCGGCAGCACCGCGCATTCGCCGAGCCAGGTCAGCAAACGGTCAAGACAGGCCTCGACCGATTGCGCGCCTGTGTCGAGCACCAGCGACGCACACGGCGGTGGTTCGTAAGGCGCGGAGACACCGGTAAACCCCGCCAACTCACCCCGTCGAGCCCGGGCGTAGTGACCTTTGGGATCACGCTGTTCACACACCGCCAAAGAGGCGCTACACCAGACTTCGCGGTAATCCTCACCCAGCCGGCGGGCGAACAGTTCGCGCAACTCCACCAAGGGCGCGATCATCGCGAGGATGACAATTTGCCCGTTCTCGACCAACAGCGCCGCCAGTTCGCTGGCGCGGCGGATGTTTTCCAGGCGATCGCTGTCGGTGAACCCCAGATCGCGATTGAGCCCGACCCGCAGTCCATCGCCATCGAGCACCACACTCTGCACGCCATGTTCGAACAGCTCGGCGTGCAGTGCCTGGGCCAATGTCGACTTGCCCGCCGCCGGTAAGCCGGTCAGCAGGATTGCCGTGCCGCGATGACCGTTGCGGGCCTCCCGTTGGGCGCGGCTGATGCTCGCCGTCGGCGCCAGCAGGTTAGCGGACCGGGGCATGGGCCACCGGCGGTACTGAGATGTTGCCCGCCGCCCACGCCTCTTCGCGATTGGCCAGTGCCGTGGCGATGGACTGGACTTCGGTTGATTGCACTTCGTCCGGCAGCGGATCGAGACCGGCGCTGGCGAAGATTTGCCCGTAAGCGTTGCGCAGGTCAGCGTAGGACAGGTCGCGACGCAGATCGGCCTGCAACGTGTTCAGCTCGCCCTGGATCAAATCCAGCTCACCCAGCCCGGCCGCCTGATAGCGGTTGCGCAACTGGCCGACGATTTGCCCATCGATGTTCGACAGTTGCTGATTGGTCTGGAACTGCCGCAATGCTTCGCGATAGTTGGCGTTGGCCACGTAGAGCTGGGCCAGCACTGCGATGGACATCGCCTGGCGACGTGCTGCGGCGACTTCTTCGCCGGCCTTGGCGACGTCGATCGCGGCGGGCGCGGAGATCACGTTGAACAGGTTCCAGGTGACTTTCACCCCGTAATCCGCCCAGCCCTGCTCCACCAAAAACGAGTTGCTGTCGTAATGCCCGCCGGCGGAAAACTCCAGCCCCGGCAGCAGGCGCAGCATGGCTTTGCGGGTTTCGGCGGCGCTGATGCGGGTCTGGTAATCCTGCTCGCGCAACTCCGGCCGACTGGTCAAGGCTTCCTGTTCCAGGCTGGCGAGGTCGACCTTGAGTTCCGGAATGACGTAGTCGTCCTGGGTCGCCAGCGTCAGCTCGGTGCTCGGAGGCAGGTTGATCAGGGTCGCCAACTCGGTTTTTGCCAGCGACAGCGCGCGGCGTTGCTCTTCCAGTTGCCGGGTGGCTTCAATCAGCGAGCGCTGATAACCCAATGCCTGAATCGGATCGCCGATACGCTGCTGGCTCATGCTCTGGCTATTTTCACGGGCGGTGTCGACACGGGCCATCAGGCTGTCGATTTGTTTGAGCAAACGCTCGGCGGCCACGGCTCGCCAATAGGCCGAGCGCACGTCCTGGACGATGGTGTTGATCACCTTGCGCCGACGCTCCTGCACGATCAGGCGCTGATCGCCCTGCTGCTTGGCGCTGATGTAGCTGACACCGAAGTCGAGCACGTTCCAGACCATGGTCAGGTCCGCCACGTCACGGTCGCGGTCCTGGGAGGTCGACGGTTCCAAAGACTGAGTGCCGGTGCGCACGCTCTGGCTACTAGAGGCGTTGACGTTGTTGCGCCCCACGTAACCGGCATCCAGCGCCATGCGCGGCAGCATGTCGAAACTGGCGAGGTCGAGTTGGCGCTTGGCCAGGGCCTCTTCCATGATCTTGAGCCGGCCTTCGAGGTTGTATTTCACCGCGCGGGCCATGGCCTGGTGCAGGGTCAGCGGGCCGCTGAGGGGCTCCTGACCCTTGTACATGTTTTGCAGATCGCTTTTGGCGCGCTGTTGGCTGACGCTGCGTTCGATCGGTTGACTGGTGACTGCACATCCGCTGATCGCCAGCGCCAGCAGGCTGGCGCCGAACAACTTCTGACTTCTTTTCATCCTTGTATTGCCCCCAGTGCCGTACTGCTTTAATGGTTTTTTCAGGCCTGCATTTCACTGATACCGACCTGTTGCAAAGCCGCGGCCAGGCTGTCGACCTGCCGTTGCTCGGTGTCTTTGAGTTGTTGTAATTGCTGGCCAAGACTCGGTGCGCCAAACACGCCGCGCAGCCCTTGGGAAGCATCCCCCGCCCTGATTGACTGATTACCAAAGGTGTTCAGCGAATCCCCCTCGCTACTGGTGTTCTGATTGAACAGGCTCGACAGCGTGCTGCTACCGAAGACCCCGCCGTCGCCCCCGCCAAAGCCAAGGAAGCCGTGGCCTGAGCCATCGCCACCGTTGTCGCTGCTGGTGAATACCTGGGCGATAAAACTCGGCGTCAGCGCCCCGTGGTTTATGAAAATGTCGCCCAGAGGCCGAATGCCATTGCCGATCACTCGTTGTTCAAACAGCGGGGCAAAGGTCAGTGGCGAGCCGAGATCGCCAGTGGGTGGGGTGAAGATGATCGGTTGCAATGGCACGTTCGGTGGATCGGCCACGACCACCGGTGTCAAGACCAAGGGCGGGGGCGTCGGTACGGTGTTGATCGTGTAGTTATTGGATACCGCGACGCTGGCGCCCAGGTTGCCTGCCAGGTCCGTCACATTGCTGGTGTCCAACGCAATGAAGTTACTCGGGTCGGTAATGTTCGCGGCGGGCGTGAAGGTGCCGGTCCAGGTCTTGCCGCCGTCGCTGCTGGCCAGATTGGTCAGTTCACCGTTGGTCACGCTCAAGTCCGACAAGTCGAAATTGCTGACCGCCTCGCTGAACGTGAAGGTCACCAGCGTCGTCTGACCAATTCCCAGCACCGGGTTGGCAACCACGATGCTGACGGTCGGGCGAGTCGCATCCAGCGCGTAGTTGTTGGAGATGGCGATGCTGGCGCCGGCATTGCCCGCGGCGTCGAGCACATTGCCGGTGTCGAGCAGGATCAGGTTGGTCGCATCGTTGAGGCTCGCGGTCGGCGTGAACGTCGCGGTCCAGGTCACACCGCCGTTGTTGCTGACCAGATTGGATAGCACACCATTGGCCACGCTGAGGTCCGACAGGTCGAAACCGGACACCGCTTCGCTGAAGGTAAAGGTCACCGTGGTGGTCTCGCCGATCCCCAGTTTATTGTCCGCGACCACAATGGTCGCGGTCGGGCGAGCGGTGTCGATCGCGTAGTTGTTGGAATCGGTCACGCCGACGCCGCTGTTGCCCGACCCGTTGGTCAGTCCACTGTTGTCCAGACTGATCAGGTTAGTGGTGTCCGTGACGCTGGCAGTAGGCGTGAATGTCGCGGTCCAAGTCACGCCACCATCGCTGGACGAAACGTTGCTGAGGGTGCCGTTGGCAACGGTCAGGTCAGCGTTGGTGAAACCGCTCACCGCTTCGCTGAAGGTAATAGTCACCAGCGATGTTTCACCCACCTTGAGGGCATTGTCGGCGACTACGATAGTGGCGGTCGGTATCTGGGTTTCCACCACATAGTTGGCCGAGTTGGTGGTGCCCGCCCCGGTGTTGCCAGCCAGGTCCGAGACGCCGCTGTTGCTCAGGGTAATGAGGTTGCTGGCATCGGTAACCCCGGCAGTCGGGGTGAAGGTTGCGGTCCAGGTGATGCCGCCGTCGCTGCTGCTCACCGCGCTCAAGGTACCGTTGGCGACGCTCAAGTCACTGTTGTCGAACCCCGTCACCGCTTCGCTGAAGGTGATGGTCACCACGGCGGTTTCCCCCGGTTTCAGGGTCGAATCGCTCAATACGATGGTGGCCGTCGGGCGTTGGCTGTCGACGGCGTAGTTGTTGGAGTCGGTGGTGCCGCTGCCGGTATTGCCAGCCACATCGGCTACCCCGGTGTTGTCCAGGGTGATTACGTTGGTCGTATCGGTGATGCTCGCCGCCGGCGTCAGGGTGGCGGTCCAGGTGATGTTATCGCTGGTGCTCAGACTGCTCAGGGTACCGTTGCTCACCGTCAGGTCGGCGATGCTGAAGCCGGTCACCGCCTCGGAGAAGGTGATCGTCACCACTGATGTCTGACCCACCGCCAGCGCCGAGTCCGCGACTACGATGGTGGCCGTCGGGCGCACGGTATCAATGGCGTAGTTGTTGGAGTCGGTGGTGACGCTGCCGGCGTTGCCCGAGGCGTTTTGCACACCGCTGTTATCCAGGGTGATGACGTTGCTGGTGTCGGTGATGGCGCTGGTCGGGGTGAAGGTCGCGATCCAGGTGATACCGCCGTCGCTGCTGCTCACCGCAGTGAGCGTACCGTTGGCAATCGTCAGGTCGGCGTTGGTAAAACCGCTCACCGCTTCGCTGAAGGTGATCGTCACCAGCGACGTTTCACCGATTTTCAACGCATTGTCGGCGACCACGATGGTGGCCGTCGGCAGCACCGTATCGATGGTGTAGTTGCCGGAGTTGGTGGTGCCGCTGCCGGAGTTGCCCGCCAGGTCGCTGACCCCGGTATTGTTCAGGGTGATGACGTTGCTCGAGTCATTCACGCCGACGGTCGGGGTGAAGGTCGCGGTCCAGGTGATGCCGCCGTCGCTGCTGCTCACTGCCGTGAGTGTACCGTTGGCGATGCTCAGGTCCGCGTTGGTGAAGCCGCTGACCGCTTCGCTGAAGGTAATGGTCACCAGCGAGGTTTCGCCGGCAGTCAGCGTCGTATCGGCCAGCACAATCGTGGCGGTCGGACGAACAGTGTCGATGGCGTAGTTGTTGGAGTCGGTGGTGCCGCTGCCAGCGTTACCCGCCAGATCGTTGATCCCGGTGTTGTCCAGGGTGATCAGGTTGGTGGTGTCGTTGATACTGGCGCTCGGGGTGAAGGTCGCCGTCCATGTGATGCCACCGTCGCTGCTGCTCACTGCAGTGAGCGTACCGTTGGCGATGGTCAGGTCGGCGTTGGTGAAACCGCTCACCGCCTCGCTGAAGGTGATGGTCACCAGCGAGGTTTCGCCGATTCTCAGCGCCGAGTCCGCGACCACGATGGTGGCCGTCGGGCGTACGGTGTCGATGGCATAGTTATTGGAATCGGTGGTGCCAGTGCCCACGTTACCGCTGGCGACAGCCTGCACACCGGTGTTGTCCAGGGTGATCAGGTTGGTCGCGTCGGTGATGCTGGCGGTCGGGGTGAACGTCGCCGTCCAGGTGATGCCCCCGTCGCTGCTGCTGACGGAGGTCAAGGTGCCGTTGGCGATGGTCAGGTCGGCATTGCTGAAACCACTCACCGCTTCACTGAAGGTAATGGTCACCAGCGACGTTTCACCAATTTTCAGCGCATTGTCGGCCACCACGATGGTCGCCGTCGGAAACACCGTATCGATGGTGTAGTTGCCGGAGTTGGTGGTGCCACTGCCGCTGTTGCCCGCCAGATCGCTGACCCCGGTGTTGTTCAGAGTGATGACGTTGCTCGAATCATTCACGCCGACGGTCGGGGTGAAGGTCGCGGTCCAGGTGATGCCGCCGTCGCTGCTGCTCACCGCCGTGAGTGTACCGTTGGCGATGCTCAGGTCCGCGTTGGTGAAGCCGCTGACCGCTTCGCTGAAGGTTATGGTCACCAGCGAGGTTTCGCCGGCAGTCAGCGTCGTATCGGCCAGCACAATCGTGGCGGTCGGGCGTACGGTGTCGATGGCGTAGTTGTTGGAATCGGTGGTGCCGCTGCCGGCGTTACCCGCCAGATCGGCGATCCCGGTGTTATCCAGGGTGATCAGGTTGGTCGTGTCGTTGATGCTCGCCGAAGGCGTGAAGGTTGCCGTCCAGGTGATGCCGCCGTCACTGCTGCTCACCGCCGTGAGCGTACCGTTGGCGATGGTCAGGTCAGCGTTGGTGAAACCGCTCACCGCTTCGCTGAACGTAATGGTCACCAGCGAGGTTTCGCCGATTTTCAGCGCCGTGTCCGCGACCACGATGGTCGCCGTCGGGCGCACGGTGTCGATGGCGTAGTTGTTGGAATCGGTCGTGCCAGTGCCCACGTTACCGCTGGCGGCCGCCTGCACGCCGGTGTTGTCCAGGGTGATCAGGTTGGTCGCGTCGGTGATGCTGGCAGTCGGGGTGAACGTCGCCGTCCAGGTGATGCCGCCGTCGCTGCTGCTCACCGCCGTGAGCGTACCGTTGGCGATCGTCAGGTCGGCGTTGGTGAAACCGGTTACGGCCTGATCGAAGGTGATGGTCACCAGTGACGTTTCGCCGATTTTCAGTGCGTTGTCAGCTATCACGATGGTCGCGGTCGGCGGGGCGGTGTCGATCACATAGTTGTTCGAGTTGGTGGTGCCGCTCCCAGAGTTGCCCGCCAGATCGCTGACCCCGGTGTTGTTCAAGGTGATCAGGTTGGTCGGGTCATTGATGCTGGCCGTCGGGGTGAATGTTGCGGTCCAGGTGATGCCGCCGTCGCTGCTGCTCACCGCCGTGAGTGTACCGTTGGCGATGCTCAGGTCCGCGTTGGTGAAGCCGCTGACCGCTTCGCTGAAGGTAATGGTCACCAGCGAGGTTTCGCCCGCGGTCAGCGTCGTATCCGCGACCACGATGGTGGCCGTCGGGCGTACGGTGTCGATGGCGTAGTTGTTGGAGTCGGTGGTGCCGCTACCGGCGTTACCCGATAGATCGCTGACCCCGGTGTTGTTCAGGGTGATCAGGTTGGTCGTATCGTTGATGCTGGCGCTCGGGGTGAAGGTTGCGGTCCAGGTGATGCCGCCGTCACTGCTGCTCACCGCCGTGAGCGTACCGTTGGCGATGGTCAGGTCAGCGTTGGTGAAACCGCTCACCGCTTCGCTGAACGTAATGGTCACCAGCGAGGTTTCGCCGATTCTCAGCGCCGTGTCCGTGACCACGATGGTGGCTGTCGGGCGCACGGTGTCGATCGCATAGTTGCTGGAATCGGTGGTGCCACTACCGGCATTGCCCGCCAGGTCGCTGACCCCGGTGTTGTCCAGGGTGATCAGGTTGGTCGTGTCGCTGATGCTGGCGGTCGGGGTGAAGGTCGCCGTCCAGGTGATGCCGCCGTCACTGCTGCTCACCGCCGTGAGTGTACCGTTGGCGATGGTCAGGTCCGCATTGGTGAACCCGGTCACCGCCTCGCTGAAGGTGATCGTCACCAGCGAGGTTTCGCCGATTTTCAGCGCCGTGTCCGCGACCACGATGGTCGCGGTTGGACGGAGCGTATCAATTGCATAGTTGTTCGAATCGGTGGTGCCGCTACCGGCGTTGCCCGACAGGTCGCTGACCCCGGTGTTATTCAGGGTGATCAGGTTGGTCGTGTCGTTGATGCTGGCCGTCGGGGTAAAGGTCGCCGTCCAGGTGATGCCGCCATCGCTGCTGCTCACCGCCGTGAGCGTACCGTTGGCAATCGTCAGGTCGGCATTGGTGAACCCGCTCACCGCTTCGCTGAAGGTAATGGTCACCAGCGAGGTTTCACCGATGCTCAGGCTGGTATCGGCCACCACAAGGGTCGCGGTCGGGCGCACGGTATCGATGGCGTAGTTGTTCGAATCGGTGGTACCGCTCCCGGCGTTGCCCGCCAGGTCGCTGACCCCGGTGTTGTCCAGAGTGATCAGGTTGGTCGTATCGGTGATGCTGGCGGTTGGGGTGAAGGTCCCCGTCCAGGTGATGCCGCCATCGCTGCTGCTCACCGCCGTGAGCGTGCCGTTGGCAATCGTCAGGTCCGCATTGGTGAGACCGGTGACCGCTTCGTTGAAGGTGATGGTCACCAGCGAAGTTTCGCCGACTCTCAGCGCATTGTCTGCCACTACGATGGTCGCGGTCGGGCGTACGGTGTCGACCGTGTAGTTATTGGAGTTGGTGGTGCCGACGCCGGCGGTGCCCAGACCGTTTATTACTCCGGTGTTGTCCAGGGTGATGACGTTGGTCGTATCGGAAATACTGGCGGACGGGGTGAAGGTTGCCGTCCAGGTGATGCCGCCATCGCTGCTGCTTACCGCCGTTAACGTACCGTTGGCGATGGTCAGGTCGGCGTTGGTGAAACCGGTCACGGCCTCGGAAAAGGTGATCGTCACCAGGGACGTTTCGCCGATGCTCAGTGTGGTGTCGGCGACCACAATGGTCGCGGTCGGCGGTGGCGAATACGCGGTGTTGAGTACGCCACCGTCGTTGTAGATAGTCGCGAAGGAGGTCGGCGAGGTGCCGGTTGAACCTCCGCCCTGCGCGGTACCGCCTGCGCCACTGGCCGCGGCATTACCGGCCAGGGCGGCGAAGTTGGCGGCCGTCATCAGCAGCGTGCCTTTGTTCCAGATCGCACCGACGCCCCGGCCGCCAATGCCGCCATTACTGGCATTGCTGCCTTGGCCACCGCCACCGCCACCGCCGCCACCGGCGCCGATGTTGTTGCTGATGGTCGACGTGCCGATGACGGTGATGGTGCCGCTGCTGGCGTTGTAGATCCCGCCCACCGCGTTGCCGCCGGCGCCACCCACCTTGTCCCAACCGGCCCCGCCGCCGCCACCGCCAATGGAAATCGTGCCATTGGTGGCCGTCGAACCGTTACCGCCGTTGCTGTAATAGGAAACGCCCACCCCGCCAGCACCGCCAGTAGTGGTACCGCCGCGACCGCCCATGTGGGTGGCGTCATAACCGCCGCCATAACCACCGACACCGCCGCTGCCCGCCTGGCCGCCCAATGTGCCGGTGCCCGGCCCTGCCGAACCGCCATGCCCGCCGCCCTGGCCACCCAAGCCGCCGCCACCACCACCGCCACCGCCGTAAAAAGCGCCGGTGACACCGCCACCGCCACCGCCACCGGAAGCGGCGTTGGAGGTCACGGTAACGTTTTTCAGGGTCAGAATCCCTGCGTTGAAAATCCCCCCGGCCATCGCGCCGGTGGCGCCGTAGCCACCGTTGCCACCGTTGCCCGACACCAGGCCACGGGTGATCACCAGGCCATCGAGTGTCACGATGCTGCCAGACGCCACTTCAACCACTCGGGTCTTGTACTGACCATCGAGAGTCACATCTGCCACACCGTCGTTGTTCAAGTCGCCATCAACGTAGACGTTCTTGTTGATCAGCAATTCGGAGGTCAACTGCACCGTCATACCGCTGCTGAAAGTGACGATATCGCCGGCCTGCGCCGAAGCGAGGGCGGCACGCAGCGAGCCGACGCCCGTGTTGGCGTTATTGGTGGCGGTCCAGGTGGCCAAGCCCCAGTGATAGTCGCTCATGGCCGTGGTCGAGAGCACGTTGGCGCTTTCGATGTTGCCGGTGGCAATTTCCAGATTCCAGTCGCCACCGACCCCGGTGCGGTTGCTGGAAGCGGCGATATCACGGCCGGTCAGTTGCGCCAGCGAGTCGACGAAACTCAAGCCGCGCTCGCCTTCGGCGGTGTAGCAGCCGTAGATCAAAATATCGCCGCCGACGTTCATGTCCTTGCCGATTTCCGCCAGCACGGCGCTGCGGGCCGCGACGTTATCGGCCGACAGATAACTATTACCCAGCCACAGATCACCTGCGTTGCCGTGGGCGATGATCTGCACCGAACTGATGCCCTGATGGGTATCGAGGTAGTCGGCAATCTGCTGCAAGCCGTCCTTGCTCGCCTCCAGCTGGACCACCTGGGTGCCGGGCGCGACGCCTTTAAGCAGGCTGTTGGTGTCCTTGACCCGCGAATCGACGAATACCACGCTTTGCCCCGGCACCGCGACAGCCGTCGGGGTTGGCGTGGCATCGGCCTGGCCGTGGGTATCCTTGCTGGCGACCGACTGGTCGGCAGTCGGTGCCTTGACCGCGTCAGCCGTGGTATGGCTGTCAGCCTGGGCGGTATCGGCAACCGTGGCGGCCACCGCACCGTCGAACAGCATGCGCGGCTCCAGGGACATAATCATTGGCGAGGCCAGCGCTCGTGCGCCTTGAGTAACCCGCGACTTGCCTTTGCTCCACCACATGCTGCTCACCCGGACTCGAACTTTTTGACAGACCAATGAAAACGCCGCGATCAACTGATCGCGGCGTCGGCTTTCATACGAATGACATTGGCGGCGCTGGCTGAGCCATCGAGCCAAAAGGACAACTCGGCGTACTGCTTGAACAAGTCCGGCGGCAGGATCGTGCGCCTGGACTGCAATTGGACCTTGGCCTTCACCTTGTGCAGCCCTGAGAGGCCAAGGGCCTGGTCGAATTCCGGCGCGTCGTAGGCCAAATGATCGAAATCATGTTCGAACCAGGGCTCACCGATGAAGTCGTAGACCAGCCGCATCACCCGCTCCGGCGCCTGGCTCAGCAGGTCGTAGTCGATGATCAGCAACGAGTCGGCGTGTTCGCCGTAATAGGCTTCCTTGAGCGCGGCCCAGGAAAATCCCACCAGCCGATTGCGCTGGGCCAGGGTTTCGCAGCGGCTGTAGACCGTGTTGCGCTCGACCGCATCGCCGAACAGCTTGGTGTTTTCGAAGGGATTGGCGCGGTACAGGCGCTCGATGCTGTCCATGACCCAGGCGACATTACGCACACAGGCAATGATCTTGGCTTGAGGGAACAGATCGCTGATCGCCGGCAGGCGCGAACTCCACAAGCGGTTGGTGTCGAACACCACCGGTTTGTCGGCCTTGTCGGCGTAGTAAGAATCGAACAGGCCGCGCAACAGGCGGCGACGCAGGTCGGTGTCGATCACCGCACCGAATTCGCTGCCGGCGCTGCATTGTTCCAGAACACCGGAAAAAAGTGCGCCCACTGGGCTGGTCATGCCGGCATGAAAACGCGGGTTCTGCAAAAGAATGGCAGAAAGCAGGGTCGAGCCCGAGCGCGGCAAGCCGGAGATAAAGTGGAATTGTTGCAATCCATTCACCCGTCATTCAGTCCTTTGTACGACGGAGCGTAGACCATGAATGGCCTTACATCTAGTGGTGTTTTGATATCAAATCGGAGCTAAATCGACTGGAAAACGCGATTTATATAACGGACTGAAAGATGAATCGTTTAAGCCCTCACCGGATTACTTCAGCACATACAAGCGTGCCTCGGCGCCGCCCGCCCGGGCATCGCTGACACGTTGCCAGCCTGCGGGTAACGGCGCGAACTCGTCCGGCCCCTCGATGCTACCGACCAGCCATATTCGACCAGTGCCTTTGGGCAAGGCGCCAAGGCTATCCAGGTAGATGTCATTGGTCACCAGCGTGCCGAAGCCGTAGGCATTCGGCCGGCTCGATCGGCCATCGGCCATCGGCGGTGTGTACAGCATCGGTTTGGCGGCGGTCTGGTTGTAATAGACGTAACTCAGGTACCAGAGCATGTCGCTGGTGACGATTCGGTCGCCTGGCATGAAGTGCTGGTTCACATAGTTGACCATGACGCTGATCTGATCGCCGGTATCCACCGTGGCATTGTTCTTCAGCCCCACCAGCTCGACGCCGGCAAACAGCAGCAACACGGCCAGCGCCAATACCTTGAAGTCTGCGTACAGCCGATCGACGGCTAGCGCGACAACCATCGGCAAGCCCAAGGCATAAGCGGTCAGGTAACGCTCGATGAACACCGGCGAGATGAACGACACCGCAAACACCAGCAATAACGGGATCACGGTGTAGATCACCGCCAGCGCACTGCCACGGAACACACTGCGGTCGCGGGCCAGCGCCACACCCGCCACGGCCACCAGCGCCAGTGGCAGCGCGATAAAAATCAGCGTGGGCAGGTTCTCGCCATCGTCCTGGATCAGGAGCGACCAGATCATCGACGGCAATGAGTCGAGCGTGACGGGGGGCTCCCACCCCACATCGCCATTGGCCTTGAGCAGATCCATGTGCTGGATCAGATCGATCAGGCTGGGCACCCACGGCAGGTACAACAGCACAATGGCCACATTGGCCAACCACCAGCCCGAGCGCTGAATGTGCCGCAGTCGATACCCTGGCTGCACACGGATCACACCCAGATACAACCAGTGACACAGCACGCACAGCGCGGTGAAGTAATGGGTGTAGAACGCCGCAGTCATCAGCAGGGTGTAAATCACCAGATAGCGCGTACGTTGCGGCTGTTTTATCCAACACATCAAGGCGATCGTGGCAGCGATCAGCCACAACCCCAGCAGCGAATACATCCGCACTTCCTGGCTGTAACGCACCGCCGTGGGCAACAGCGCCAGCAGAACCCCGGCCAGCAACGCGGCGCGGCGGGTCGCGAGCAGGTCCACCAGCCAGACGCCGAGCCCGACCGTGACAATCCCTGGCAGCGCGCTGAGGATGCGAATCGAAAAAATGCCGTCGCCGAACAATTCGATCCAGCCGTGCAGCAGCATGAAATACAGCGGCGGATGCACATCATGGGCCGCATGTTCCCAGATCCCGACCAGGGAATACTGGCTCAGTAACAGGCTGGAGCCTTCGTCGCCCCAGATCGCCGCCGCCGTCAGGTCGTAAAACCGCACCAGCGCGGCCAATGCCAGGATCGGCAGCAGCCAGTGCTCCCGCGCCCATCGCAGCAAGCGCCGGGCAGCCGCCCACGAGCCCGGCATCGCGTGCGGATCCTGGGTATCGCCCAGCGGTGTTTCTCTACGCGCCTCCATTGCCTCCCCTTGTTTTGACTTGGTGAGCCACGACCCAGTGGGCTACTACCCAGTGAGCTACTACCCAGTGAATCAGGAAATTTCCCGAGCACTGTAGGACAGCCGCAGGCCCGTCGTCGATGCCGACTTTGCGACGGACGACGTCCGGCAATCATTGCGATCAGCGTCTACGCTTTGGCGTGGCGTGACCCAGCCACGGAGATGAATGGAGTCGGCTGATCACTGCGAACTACCCGGATAACCGGGCCTGCAACGTGACGCATCAGACACTAACCTGAGGGATGAGGAACTATGGAAGCATTCATGGGCACTATCCAACCTTTCGCCTTTAACTTCGCCCCCAACGGCTGGGCCCTGTGCTATGGCCAGACGCTGGGGATCTCCCAATACCAAGCGCTTTTCTCACTGCTGGGAACCTACTATGGAGGCAATGGCACCACCAATTTCGTGCTGCCCAACCTGCAAGGCCGCATGCCGGTTTGCATGGGCAACGGCCTGGGCCTGACCCCGCGCGTCATCGGCGAAGTCTCCGGGACCGAGAACGTCACCGCGACCATCAATAACCTGCCCAACCACACCCACGCCTTGTCCGGGCTCACGGCCACCACCACCCTGCAACTGGCCAGCCCGGCGAGCAGCCCGGTCAGCAACCCGACCGCGACCAACTCGTACATCGGTGCCTCGAGCGGCGGGCCCGGCTCGGCGAACATCTACTCCGATCAGCAAGGTGCCGCGGCCGTGCCGCTCAAGGGTATAACCAGCACAGTGACGGGGGAAATCTCGTCCGCCGGCAACGGTTTGCCCATGACGGTGATGAACCCGTTCCTGGTGCTCAACTTCAGCATCGCCCTGAACGGGCTGTTCCCTTCGCGTAACTGAGGGTCTGGCCGGGGGACGCACATCCCCCGGCCACTTTTGCTTGATGGAGGGATGCCATGCTGCAACAGGTTCAAAGCCAACACTTTCAGGCACTGCTGGGCAAGACCGGGACGCTGCGGCTGCCCGATGGCAGTGAATTGCCGGTCCATATCGACACCCTGAAAGAAACGCCTCATTCACAGATGCCCAAAAGCGAGCGCATGCCATTCAGCGTCGAGCTCAACAGCCTGCAACCCACTGACTTTGTCGATGGCTTGTGTGCGCTGGAGTTACCGGAATTGGGCGAGGTGGAAAATATTTTTGTCTCGCGAGTGCCGACGATGGGGCGGGATCCCGACGTGGGTTATTTCTACATCGCGTTCAATTGAACAGCGACGCTGATCGCTTTATGTAGGAGTTGCCGCAGGCAGCGATCTTTTGATTTTGATTTTTTTAAGATCAAAAGATCGCAGCCTCGTTTCACTCGGCAGCTCCTACAATCGGTTATGGGTTCAGCCTTGCGGATACCACACCAGCCGCTCCGCCGCGGGGTTGCGCTCTTCAACCTGAAACCCCAGCGCCAGGTAATGCTGGCGCGCATGGGGATTGTTGGCCCAGACCACCGTCGCCACCGGGCAGCGGATTTGTTGCGCGGCTTTTTGCACGCCTTGCAGCACCGTCCGCCCGTAACCCCGGCCTCGGGCCTGGGGGATGAACGCCAGGTACAGCACGCGAATTTCATTGGAGCCAAAATCCGTGGTCAGTGCGCCGATGGCCGTGTCGAGTTTCTCGATCACGTAATGCATGGCGTTGGGAAAGTTCTCCTCCAGCCCTTGTTCCTGCACGTTGAATTGCTGGGCAACCACCTGTTGGACCACTTCCTGCTCGCCGTCGATCCATTGCAGATCCGGCCGCGCCGCCTGGTAAAGGCTGTGCAGAAAAGGTCCATCGCTGGCCCGCGAAGGCCTGACCACCAAGCCGTCCGCTGCCACTGAATCGCTGCTCGCCATCGCTGTTCTCCCTTAGAAACCGCTTTCCCTGACCCCCAGGGCCGCCATGCGCCGCCAGGCAACGCCCAGCAACGATTCGCCGCTGCCCTGCAACACCACAATGCCGCGTAAAGGTTGCACCGGCGTCGGCGTATTTTCGAGGATGCTCAACCGCGCGCCATACTGCGCCTGCACCGGCTCGGCGCGCTGATGCTGATCCCGGCGCACGGCAATCGGCCCGTGGTGATCGGAGGTCAGTGCTTCCTGATCGACATAGGCCACGCCGTTGGTATCGATTTCGCTCAATTGCACGGCGATCGCCGGGTGCATCGGGTCATCGGCGATGAACCGCCCGCTGGCACCCGGGGCGACACGCCAGAGCTCGGCTTCGGCCAGATAACCGCGCAACCGTGCGCCGTCTTCGACCACCCGAGCCAAAGGATCCTTGGTCGAAAGCCAGCGACCGACCGTTAGCTGCGGCAACAGATCGCGCACCTTGCCGGCGTGGGGCGCACGCAACAGCAGACGCTCACGCCGGGCGACCAGGCCTCGGTATTCGGCCACCGCTTCCGCCAAGCGCTGTTCGACGATTCCGGCGTCGGCCGCGGTTTCGCTACGGCTGGCCTGACGACGCATCTGCGACTGCTGAATCTGGATCTCGCGACGGACGATGGCCTGGCGTGAGTCCAGATCCGGTGATTCCAGCTCGATCAGCACCTCGCCTTGGGCGACGATCTGGCCGTCGTGCACATTCACCGTTTTGACTCGCGCCGCCACCGGCGCGTACAGGGCACTGGCGCGGCCAGCTTCCAGCATCGTCGGCAACTCCACCGCGCTGCGCCACGGCAGCGCCAGCAGCAACAACAGCCCGAACAACGTCAGGCCGCTGAGCAGTACCCGAGGCGTATGCGCCTGCTCGCGACGACTCCACCATTGCCGCCACTCGCTCAGGATCGGCAGGAAGATGAACCACACCAGTTCCACCAGCATCAGGAAGATCCCCAATACCTTGAAGAACAGGTGATAAACCGCCAGCGCAATCCCGAAAAACAACGCCGCGCGCCACAGCCACGAGCCGTATCCCCAGATCAACAAACGCCGCTGCATCTTCGGCGACCACGGCTCCGGTGCCGGGGCAGCGTAGCCGAACAGAAACTCGCGCAATCGCCAGCGACACAAGGCAAAGGCGCGCCCCTGAAGGTTGTCCACTTCCCAGAAGTCGCTGAGCAAGAAGTAGCCGTCGAAACGCATGAACGGGTTGAGGTTGATCACCAGCGTGGTGATCCAGGTCGCACTGGCGAGCATGAACGCCGCCGTGCGCCCGGGGCCATCGGGCAGCAGTGACCAGGCGAGCAGCGCGATACACGCCAACACCAGTTCCGCCAGCACCCCGCCGGCGCCGATCAGCAACCGCGCACGTCTGTCGTTGACCCGCCAGGCGTCGCTGACGTCCGTGTAAAACATCGGCAGCAGCACCATGAACGCCACGCCCATGCTCTGCACCCGACAACCGGCGCGCTTGGCCATGAAGGCGTGGCCGAACTCGTGGCACAGCTTGGCGAAAAACAGCGCCACCGCGAACGCCAGCGCGCCGCCGAGGCTGAACAAGTGCGGAAAGGTGGCAATGAATCGCTGCCAGTCCCGCGACACCAGAAACACCCCGAGCCCCAGCGTCGCGGGCAATCCGTAGCGCAATGCGTGTGGGCCGAAACGCTCCAGCCACGGCCAGACACGATTGAGAAAAGCGTCCGGGCGCCACAGCGGAATCCGGAAAAACAGGTATTGATGCAGCAGGATTTTCCACAGGCTCTGGCGCTGAGCCGCGGCCTTCAGGCTGTAACTGGCGCGCTGCGATGGGTCGAGGGCGCTGATCAGGTCGTGGCCGCGCAAAAATTCCAGCAATTGCTCAAGCGCCGCGCCGTCCAGCGGCAGCCCTGGCTCGCGGTTGGCGGCACGCAGCACCTGCTCGGGATCACCGAGGGACCAATGACGCAGCAAGCGCATCGCCGCCGCGCCGAGTTTGAAATAACGCCCACGCACCGGGTCGGCCAGGGTCCAGCAAGGGGACCCGTCGAGGGCCGGGGCCGCCGTCGACAATTGCAGGTCTGCCCGCAGGCTCGGCAGGCTCATCTAAAGGCCCACGCTCTGACGCAACCCAGCCAGCGGTCGACGCAATAGGTACAGCGCCAGCGGCGCACGGTCGCCGAAGACTTTCGCGGTGCCACGCAGGCCAATGCGCGGCGGTGCAGCGTCGAACGTCGCATCCAGTCGATAAGCCAATTGCCCGCCAGCTGTTGGCTGCGCTTCATAGGCCGAACGTTCGAGTCTGGCCTGGTGCCGCTGTAACGGATCGCTGTCGAGAAACAGTGCGACCTGCGCCCCCGGTTCCAGGGAAATCGCATCGCCCACGGCCAATTCGATGCGCAACTCGGCCTGGTTCGGGTCGGCAAGTTCCATCAAGCGCTCGCCGGTCTGCACCGGTTTGCCGGTCCAGCGTTCGGCATCGGCGAACACCGCGATGCCGTCCCGTTCGGCGCGTACTTCGCTGCGCTTGAGCAGTTCACGGGCGTAATCCCGTTCGGCGCGCTTCTGCTCGACGCGGGCCGCCAGCAGATCGATTTTCGAGCTGGATTCGGCATCAGCGAAAGAGCGTTGGGAATTGGCCTTGAGTTCCGCTTCGGCAACGCCCAGAGCGCGCTCGGCCACATCAGCCTGAGCCTTGAGCGTGGTGCTTTCGAAGCGCAGCAACAGGTCGCCGGTTTTCACCGTCTGGTTGGGTTTGACCAGGAATTCGGCGATCACCCCGTCCAGCGGCGCCGCGACCACCCGGCCGCCCAACGGGACGACCTCGGCCGGCGCCAACACCGATTGGCGCACCGGAATCAGCAACCCGAGCAACAACACGGCGACCAGTGCCACCTGACGCTTACGCGTCCAGCGCAGTCGCCAGGGTTTGCGCGGTTGCAGTGCCAGCCAGGCATGGCTGTAAGTGCCGCCCAGTTGCGACAGCAGCACTTGCTCGGAAGGGTTCCACGGCATATCCCGCGCCAGCCACAGCCCGCCGAACACCTCGCCCTGATGATCGATCAGCGGCAACCAGAACACCTGAGCGGCCGACAGACTTTGCCAGTCGGCCTGAATCGATTCGTTGAGCAGATCGGGCGCGATCACCCGTGCCTGTCTCAGCACCTCGAGCTTGAACAGCTGCGCGACCGCTTGCTCGACAAACGCCACGAACGGCGCATTCGGCTCCACCGCACTGACACCGGTCACCGCCTGCACCTTGCCGGCGATCAACAATGCGGCATGACGAAAACCGAACAGCACCTGGCCGTCATTGACCAGGCTGTAAGCCAGTTGCGAAGGATTGCGAGCGGCGCGGGTCTGGCGTTCGAGATCAAGAAACCTGGCGAACACCTGCTCCGCGCCGCCCGTTACCGGGGCGTTCACTTGAGCTCCGCGAAACGTGCCGTTCCGCTCATGCCGGCCAACAGACCGCTAGCGTTGGGCAGCGTCGCCACCAGCAGCAAAGTCTGGCTGCCTTCGTCGATCCGCGCGCCGAGACGCTTGACCGTGGCATCCAGCGGCTGACCGGTTTCATCGGGGACAAAACTGAACGTCTGGCCGGGCTTGAGTTTGCCCATCCAGCGTGACGGCACCAACAGGTGAATTTCCAGGGTGCGGTTATCGACCACATCCAGCAACGGCGCGCCGGCGGCAACGCTTTCGTAGCGTTTGACCTTGCGCTCGACGACCTGGCCATCGAACGGCGCGACCACGCTGCAGCGTTTGACCTGAACCTGATAAACCTGAGATTGCGCCTGGGTTTCGCTGACCTTGGCCTCGGCCCGCGCCACTTCAAAGCGCCCCACCGAATTCAACGCCGCCAGTTGCCGATTATGAGTCAGCTCCTCACCGGCGCCACGGTTGGCGGCCTGAGCCGCGTTGAGCTGAGCCTGATAAGCCGAACAGTCAAACCGCGCCAGGGTGTCGCCCTTTTTGAACGACTCGCCCTCACTGAACGGCAACTCGACAATCCGCCCGGACAACTCACTGGCGAGCACCGCCTGATCCCGGGCTCGCAGCACGCCACGGGCCTCGCTGCTGGCTGACGCGTTACCGCCGACCGCGTTGCTTTCCGGCAACGGATCGTCTGGCGCAGGCGTTTGCGCCTGTACTACGCACGTTACAAAGGTTAATCCCGCAACCCAAATACGAAAACGCCGCATAACCGTAACTCCCTGACGGATGAACGGAGTCTAAGACAGCGGGGAGGCTCGTCAAGCGGATGGCCATCATTGGTTGGAAAGCGCGTTGGCGGATAGGTATTAATTTCCTTACAAATCATCCGGAAAGTTCCCACGCCATAGCCGGACAACCACACATTGCAGGCGCAGACATATCACCTTAATCTCGCCGAACTGAACCCTACACGCAGCGATTAAGTTCGCTGGCAGTCAGGGTGAAGAAACCGGCTCCGGCCGGTTTTTTCGTTTTTCTGCGAGCAGATTAACGTTGTGCCATCTTCGCCACCGGATACACCGACTCCCATCCCCCACCCAACGCCTTGTACAAACCAACCATCGCCAACGACACCCCGGTCGAGCTCTCGACCCACTGCTGCTGGGTCGCCAGCAACTCGCCTTGCACGGTGAGGACGTTGACGAAATCCACCACCCCTTCGACGTATTGCTGTTGCGCGGTGCGCAGGGCGATCTGGTTTTGGCGTACGGCTTCGGCGAGGCTGTCGCGGCGCAACTGGCTGGCGTTGTAGGCGGTGAGTTGATTGTCGATTTCATGCCAGGCCCGCAGCACGGTTTGCTGGTAGGCCAGCGCCGCTTCCTGTTGTTGGGCTTCGCGCAGGTGCAACATGCCGCGCAAGCGGCCGCCGTCGAACAGCGGCAAGCTCAATTGCGGACCGATGCCGAACGAGCGCGAGCCCCAGGAGCCGAAATCGCTCAGTTGCAGAGCTTGCGAACCGATGTTGCCCGACAGGGTGATCCGCGGATAAAAGTCCCCCTTGGCCACGCCGATGCTGGCGGTAGCGGCATGCAGTCGGGCTTCGGCCTGACGGATATCCGGGCGGCGCTCGGCCAATTGCGACGGCAAACCAATGGCGACCTGACGCGGAGTTTGCGGCACCGGAGCATCTGTGGATAACTCGGCGGACAGCGCTTGCGGCGGTTCGCCCATCAACAGGCTCAGCGCGTTGATCAGTTGCGACTGACGCTGCTCCAGCGCCGGTAAACGTGATTCGATGGCCGCGACTTGCGCGGCGGCTTCGGCGACGTCCAGATCCGTCGCCACACCGTCGGCCAGACGCAGTTGCGAGAGTTTCAAACTATGCCGGGCGACGTCGAGGTTCTGCTCGGTGACGGCCCGGGTGTTTTGCACACCGCGCAGTTGAATGTAGTCCTGAGCCGTTTCGGCGAGCACCGACAGCAGCACCCCACGGCGATCGTTTTCCGCTACTTCCAGGGTGGCATCGGCGGCTTCGGTTTCGCGGCGCACCCGGCCCCAGATATCCAGTTCCCAGGCGGCGGAAAAGCCTGCATCCCATAGGTTGTACACCGAATCGCCGTTGTTGCCCGACGGATCGTTCAGGCCTTCACCGCTGTTGCGTTTGCGCCCATAGCTGCCGGTGGCGGCGGTGTTGGGGTAGCGCTCGGCAGTGATCACCTGGCGCGCGGCGCGGCTTTGTTGCAAGCGGCTGCTGGCGAGTTTCAAGTCGAGGTTGTCGGTCAGGGCGCGTTGGGTCAGGGCCGAGAGTTTCGGATCGTGGAACACTTCCCACCAGCGTTCGTCCATCTCGTTGGGAACGACCTGACTGGCGGCTTTGGTCGGTTTCGACCATTGGGCGACTTGCTGCGGCTGAGGGCGCTGGAAGTCGGGGCCGACGGTGCAGGCACTCAACGAAAGTAGACTCAACACAATAGCGACTGAACGAATGCTGACGCTGTGGCGAGGGAGCTTGCTCCCGTTCGAGTGCGCAGCACTCGCAAATTTTGGGTCCGCTTCGCGGCCCAGCGGGAGCAAGCTCCCTCGCCACAGGGATGTGCGATTAGCGAAGTTCATCGTTGTGCGACCTCATGCTCATCGGCGGTAGCGCTGGCAGTATCAATACTCGCCTCCACCGACATCCCCACCCGCAACCGCTCGGCCAATGGCTGGCCCGGGTCGAGGATGATTTTCACCGGAATCCGTTGCACAACCTTGGTGAAGTTGCCGGTGGCGTTGTCCGGTTTGACCGAGGCGAAGGTCACGCCGGTGGCCGGTGCGATGCTCTCGACGCGCCCCTGCAGGGCTTCGCCACCAAGGCTGTCGACATGCACTTGCACGTCCTGCCCCGGCTGTACGTCGGTCAGCTGGGTTTCCTGAAAATTGGCGACCACATACGCCCGTTCCAACGGCACTACGGCCAGAATCTTGCTGCCCGGCGTGACATAGGCGCCGACCCGCACCGCGCGCTCGCCGACCATGCCATCCAGAGGCGCAACGATGCGCGTATAGGACAGTTCGAAGCTGGCCATTTCCAGCGCCGCTTGCGCTCGTTTCAACCCACCTTCGGCCGCATCGCGCTGGGCGGTCAGTATCTCCACTTGTTTGCGCTCCGCCGCCAGCACCGCCGTGGCATTGGCCAACCGAGCGCTGGCCTGATCGATGCGCGTGCGCGCCTGCTGAGCATTCTGCACGGTGCCGGCGCCCACCCCGGCGAGGTGGTTGTAGCGGTTCAGTTCATGCTCGGCGAAGGCCATTTCCGCCTTCGCCGAAACCACCGTAGCCTGGGCCTGAGCGATCACCGACGTCTGGCGCTCCAGGGTCGCCCGAGCGTTCTGCAGCTGCGCCCTGGCCACCAGGGTTTCAGCGTCAGCGGCTTCAGCAGCAGCGCGCAGGTCGCGGTCGTCGATCAACGCCAGCAGTTGCCCTGCCTTGACCCGTTGGTTGTCCTCCACCAGCACTTCCTTGATGAATCCCGCTACGCGCGGCGCCACCAGGGTGAAGTCCGCCGAGACGAAGGCATCGTTGGTGCTCTGCTGTGTACGCTTGCCGAACACGCCCGGCGCCAGCAGGTAAATCAACACGCCGACCGCCATCACTGCGGCAACGCCGACAGCGACTTTTTGCTTTGATTGAGTCGTCATAAAAACCTTCTGTTTCAGTGAAGCGTTCAAGTTGGCGCACGCGGTGGATAGATCCGCGTCGGCAGCCAGAAAATCAGCAGGATCAGCGCCACGGCGACGCCAGCCATGCACAGATAAAGATCGGAAGAAGTCAGCACCACAGCCTGCTGATGCAGACGGTGAGCGAGGCCCGCGCTAGCGCCATCAACCAGAGGCGAGTTACCGAGGTTGTCCACCAGCATGCTCGAGTGAAAATGCAGCCTTGTAGTGGTCAGCGCGTCGATCACACCGGTGGCGATCACCGCCGCCAGGCCTTTCACCGTATTGAACCAGGCCGAGGCGAACGGCCCTTCCATCGGGGTGATGCTGCCGGTGGAGAGCATCAACAGCGGCAGCACGGCCATGGGCTGACCGAAAATCTGCAGCCATTGCAGGACGTAGAAATCGTCACGAATCCACGCCGACGTCAGCTGCGAGCCGCCGATGCAAGACAGCGCCAGCATGCTCAGGCCGATCCCCAACACCCAGCGGCAATCGACCCAACGCAGGTTGCACAGCGCCGCCACCAACGGCAGCGCGATCAACTGTGGCAACGCCGCCAACAGCATGATTGGCGCCGTCTGCAGCGGGCGATAACCCTGGACCTGAGCCAGGTAACTGGAGGGAATGATGACCACCGCGAGCAACACCACCAACACGCCGGCCAGGGTCAACAGCGCGAACGACAGGTTGCGAATGCCGAGCATCTGCAACTTGAAGAATGGAATCGGTTGCGACCACTCATTGATCAGGAACAGCACCAGCAACAGCAGCCCGCCGCCGAGCAGTGCGCAGATCAGGCTCGATTCGAACCAGTCCAGCCGATTGCCTTGCAGGATGCCGATCACCAACATGCAGATCGCCGGAAACCCCAGTAGCAAGCCACGCCAGTTGAATGACTTGAAGCGTTCCAGACGCAGTGGATCCTGGGGCAAACCGTAAGCCACCGCTGCCATGGCAATCAGGCATGGCACGATGATTTGCCAGAAGGTCCATTGCCAGCCGACGTACTCGGTCCACAACCCGGCCAGCGGGGTGCCGAGACCGGGGCCGAACGTCGCCGTCAGGGCATAACCGGCCAGGCCATAGAGCTTCACGTTGGCCGGCAGGAACCGCAGCGCGACGGTCATCAGCATCGGCGGCAACGCTCCGCCGGCCAGGCCTTGCAGAGTGCGCATGACCAGCAAGCTTTCGTAATTCGGGGCAAACGGGCACAGCACGCCCAACAAGGTAAAGACGCTGATGGCGCACAGGGTGAAGCGCCGCAACGAGAACGTCACCGAACACCAAGGGGCAAATGCCATGGCGGCCACCGAGGTCGCGGTGTAGCTGGCGACCAGCCAGGTGCCTTCGTCGTAGCCGATGGCTAACGCACCGCGAATGTCGGCCAAGGCAACCTTGGTCACCATCTCGTTCAGTCCCGACACCAGCACCGCCAGCAACACGCCCACCAGGCCGATGATGATTCGCGGGCCGAAGACCGGTGGTGCGACGGCAGCCGCAGGTTTGGCCGCGGCGAGAGGTGCCGTTGCCGCGAGGGAAGTCATGTACTGCACGCTCCGGAAGGGGGGTCCGAAGTATTTTAGGAAGTGCGAGAGCTTACGAAAATTGACTTATTGGCAACTTATAAGTGCGCGATACGCAATGGTTAAAGTCAAAAGATCGCAGCCTTCGGCAGCTCCTACGCGCCTGTGGGAGCTGCCGAAGGCTGCGATCTTTTGATCTTCAAACCGGCTGCGCAGCCAGCCAGGTCTCATCGCAACAAGTTTTGAGGGTTTCACGCATCCAGCGATGAGCCGGGTCTTTGTCGAAACGCGGGTGCCAGGCCTGGGTCAGCATGAGGGTCGGCAGCGGAATCGGCAGGGTGAACGAACGCAGCTTCAAGCCCAGGCGCCGCACGCTCAGTAAAGCTTCTTTGGGCACCGGCAGAATCAGGTCGGAATCCGGCAAGGCGAACATCGCCGCATGAAAACTCGGCGCAATCACCGCCACCCGCCGCTCCAGCCCCAAGGCGTTGAGCGCCGAGTCGATCGGCCCGCGGGCGATCCCGCGACGGGACATGCTGATATGGGAAAAGCCGGCGTAACGCTCGGCGGTGATCTCGTCATCGAACAGCGGATGGTCCTCGCGCACCAGCCCGACAAAGTGAGTGGAGAACAGGTTCTGCACCTTCACTTCCGGCATCAACGGTCGATTGTTGCTGACACTCAGATCGATGCGTCCTTCGCGCAAGGCTTCATCGTCCCCGTCGCCCTCAGGGACAAAGCGCAATTCGCAATGCGGGGCCTGGCGCTCCATCGTGTCGAACAGCTTGCCGCCATAGACGCCCACAAAGAAATCATTGGCGCGAATGCTGAACCGCCGGCGCAAGCTGCCCAAGTCCACGTCATCGGCAGAGCGGAACAGCAAGGCGGCCTGCTCCACCAGGTCCCGCACCTGCTCGCGCAACTCCAGCGCCTTGGGCGTCGGCACCAGGCCACGGCCGGCGCGCACCAGAATCGGATCGCCGATGGCCTCGCGAATCCGCGTCAACGTCCGGCTCATCGCCGCCGGGCTGAGGTTCATCCGCCGCGCAGCGCCCACCACACTGCCCTCATCGAGCAAGGCGTCGAGGGCGACCAACAGGTTCATGTCCGGGAGTTGCATGCTGAGCACTCGTAGCTGATCTGGATTGATTCAGACGCAATGCTAGCAGATCAAAAGATCGCCTAAATTAATCGGATCACCGCTGCATCCCCCAACGCTTCACCGTCACCCGCTCCAACGTATCAAACACCAGATTCTCCACCAGCAACCCAATCAGGATTACCACCGCCAACCCGGCAAACACCTTGTCGGTGTACAGCTCATTACGGTTCTGGAAGATGTACCAGCCCAATCCACCCTTGCCGCTGGTCGCTCCAAACACCAGTTCAGCGGCGATCAGCGTGCGCCAGGCGAAGGCCCAGCCGATTTTCAAACCGGCGAGGATCGACGGCAACGCGGCCGGGATCAGGATGAACAACACGAAACGCATGCCCTTGAGGCCGTAATTGCGCCCGGCCATGCGCAGGGTTTCCGAAACGCCAAGGAACCCGGCATAGGTGTTCAAGGCCAACGCCCAGAGCACCGAATGCACCAGTACAAAAATCAGGCTGTTCTGCCCCAGCCCGAACCACAGCAGCGCCAGCGGCAACAGCGCAATCGCCGGCAACGGGTTGAACATCGAGGTCAGCGTGCTCAGCAGATCGCGACCCAATTGCGTCGACACCGCCAACGTGGTCAGGGCAAACGCCAGCACAATCCCGATCAGGTAACCCTTCAACAACACCACCAGCGAAATCCACACCTTGCCCAGCAGTTCACCGCTGAGCAGGCCGTCGTACAGCGCGCTGGCGGTTTGCAGAAAACCCGGCAGCAGCAAGTCGTTATTCTGGTAACGGGCGACGGCTTCCCAGAGCACCGCGAGCACAATCAGGATCAGGCTTTTACGCAACCAGCCCTGTTGCCAGAGACGCTGACCGAGGGGTAACTCACGCTCCAGCGGGACGCTCGTCAGCGGCTGCAAAATGGTTTCGTACTCTTTACGCGCAGATGATAACGGGCTCATCGGGCACTCCTTTCAATGGCTCAATAAGCGATGCGAATGTCGGAAAAATCCAGCGCGCGCTCGGTTTCCGGTGACTGGCCTTCATCGAACAACAGCCGATGAATCCGCCGCGCCGATTCCTGGAACGCCACACCGCCGAGGCTGTGCAAATCGTATTGATGGCTGTGGACTTCCGCCCGTACCCGCCCCGGATGAGGTGACAGCAACAAAATCCGGTTGCCCACCACCAACGCCTCTTCGATGGAGTGGGTGACGAACAGCAACGTGAAACGCACCTCTTCCCAGAGCAGCAGCAACTCCTCCTGCATCTTGCGTCGGGTCAGCGCATCGAGCGCGGCGAAGGGTTCGTCCATCAACAGGATTTTCGGTTGCATCGCCAACGCCCGGGCAATCGCCACCCGAGCCTTCATGCCGCCGGACAAGGTATGCGGATAGGCATCGGCAAACCCCGCCAGACCGACCTTGTCCAGATAGTGCAGCGCCCGCTCTTCAGCCTCTTTGCGCTTGAGGGTTTTGGAAGCGAGCAGCGGAAACATCACGTTCTGCTTGACGGTTTTCCACGGCGGCAGCTGATCGAACTCCTGGAAAACCACGATCCGGTCCGGCCCCGGCGCATCGACCCGCTGGCCTTGCAGGCGAATCTCGCCCTCACAGGGCGGGATGAACCCGGCGATCGCCTTGAGCAACGTCGATTTGCCGCAGCCGGACGGACCGAGCAACACAAAGCGGTCCGCCGGATCGATCTCAAAACTGACCTGATGGGTCGCTCGAACCACACGCGCAGGCGTGCGGTATTCCAGGCTGACCTTGTCGACCGACAGCAGCGCTTGCGCTGCCGCGATCGGATTGCTGGCCGTGTGGCCTTGCAAAGGGGCGTTCATGTCGATCAGCTCCCTTGCAGCGGTTTGGCGTCCTGGAAGAAGTAGTCCTTCCACGAATCCGGTTTGTTTTTGATCGCACCGACGCGGTAGAGAAACTCGGCCAGCGGGTAAGTATTTTTCGGCGTGACGGTAAATTCGAACTGCGGGTTGTCGATGATTTTCAGCAACGCCGTGCGGTCGATTTTTGCCTTGGTGACTCGGATATAAGTGTCGGCCGCCGCGCCTTTGTCGTTCTGCGCAAACTCGGCCGCTTCGGTGAGCGCCGCGATAAAGGCTTTATAGGTTTTCGGGTTCTCGTTGCGGAATTTCTCGGTGGCGAACAGCACGGTCGGCGAGTTCGGGCCGAGCAGGTCATAGGTGTTCAGCACCACGTGCACGTTGGGGTTTTCCAGCGCCTGATCCTGGAATGGCGGGTTGGAGAAGTGCCCGGTCAACTCGGTACCGCCAGCGATCAGTGCCGCAGTGGCATCCGGGTGCGGAACAGCGATGGTGTACTTGTCGAGGCGATTGAATTCCTTGTCGCCCCACTGCTTGGCCGCCGCGTATTGCAGGAAGCGCGACTGCACCGAAACCCCGACCGCCGGCACCGCAATGCGATCTTTCTCGGTGAAGTCAGCGATGGTTTTGACCTTTGGATTATTGCTCACCAGGTAGTAAGGGAAGTTGCCCAGGGAAGCCACGGCCTTGACGTTCTGCTTGCCGTGAGTGCGATCCCAGATGGTCAGCAGCGGCCCGACGCCGGCACCGGCAATGTCGATGGAACCGGAGAGCAACGCATCGTTGACCGCCGAGCCGCCGGAGAGCTGGGTCCAGTCAACCTTGATGTCGATGCCTTCCTGCTTGCCGTACTTCTCGATCAAGTTCTGATCGCGCACCACGTTGAGCAGCAGATAAACGATGCCGAATTGTTCGGCGATACGAATTTCACCCTCGGCGTGGGCCACGCTCGGCGCCACCAGGCTGCCGGCGAGCAGGCTGAAACCCAGGCCGATTGCAGCGGCCAACGGTGCAAATGGAAGACGTTTGGACATGAGAGTTCTCCGAAATCAGAAAGGCGCGTCGCCCTGGATGGTGGTGCGATACAACTTGCGGCGCAGATGGCTGGGGCATCCGGAGGCGAGGTGAATCAGCGAGCGGTTGTCCCAGAACACCAGGTCGTGGGCCTGCCATTGATGGCGGTAAATGTTTTGCGCCAGCACGCTGTGGGCGTAGAGCTCGTCGAGCAGTTGTTTGCTCTCGTCTTCCGGCAAACCGACGATGCGGGTGGTGAAGCCCTCGCTGACGAACAACGCCTTGCGACCGTTTTCCGGGTGGGTACGAACGATCGGATGAACAACTTCAGCGACCTGAGCCAGTTGCTCCGGCGTCAGGGTCGGACGCCAGTTGCCCTCGAATTTGGCCTCGCTGTAGCGCGCCGTGTAGGAATGCGCAGCTGAACGGCCTTCGACGGCTTTGCGCAGCGCCTCGGGCAAGCTGTCCCAGGCTTTGTGCATGTCGGCGAACAGCGTGTCGCCGCCTTCGGAGGGCAGCTCCTGGGCATGCAGCATCGAGCCCAGGCTCGGCAGTTCTTTATAAGAAAGATCGGAGTGCCAGAACTTGCCGGCATCACCGAGGCCGATGGATTGGCCGTTTTCGATGATGTTGGAAACGATGAGGATTTCCGGATGCCCGGCGAGCAGGAATTGCTTGAGTACATGGATCTGCAACACGCCGAAACGGCGGCTGAAGGCGATCTGCTGTTCGGGGGTTATGCGCTGGTCGCGGAACACCACCACGTGATGGTCCAGGTGCGCGCGATGGACGCGAGCGAAGTCCTGGTCATTGATCGGGCGGGACAGGTCAAGGCCGATGATTTCGGCACCGACGGCGCCGCTGAACGGGCGGATTTCGAAGGCTTGCGACGCGAGGGTGGCGACGCTTGTTGGCTCAGGCTTTGGGGAAAAAGAGACAGCTGACATAAAAATCACTCCCACGCACGGCGCGCTCAAGGGCGCGCGTCGATCAGAAACTCACGGAGGTCCCGTGTTGGTTCGTGTCGTGCGGCGCGCCGATTGGTCGGCAGGTACGCAGGGAAGTGACTTTATAGGTATAAGAATTTAAATTTAAATACCGTTAGCGAATAACGATATGGCTTTTATCTACCACCGATTGTTCCCACGCTCCTGCGTGGGAATACATCCCGTGACGCTCTGCGTCACAGTGGACGCGGAGCGTCCATGGCGGCATTCCCACGCAGAGCGTGGGAACGATCAAAAGCTCCCTCGCCACAGTAGCGTCCTACCGCTCGTGCAACGCCTCGGCCCGAGCCCGGATAATCGGCTTGAGCAAGTAACTGAGCACAGTCTTCTTGCCGGTAATGATATCCACCGACGCCACCATCCCGGGAATAATCAGCAACGGTTTTTCATCTGTCCCGAGGTGGCTGCGCTCGGTGCGCAGTTTGATGATGTAGTAAGTGGTCTTCTTGTCTTCATCGGTGATGGTGTCGGCACCGATCTGTTCCAGCTTGGCCTTCAGCCCGCCATAAATGGTGTAGTCGTAAGCCGTGAACTTCACCGTGGCGTCTTGCCCCGGATGCAGGAAGGCGATGTCTTGCGGGCGAATCTTGGCTTCTACCAGCAAGGTGTCGTCCAGCGGTACGATCTCCGCCAGGTCGCTGCCCGGCTGAATCACGCCACCGATGGTGTTCACCAGCAACTTGTTGACGATGCCGCGTACCGGCGATGTCACCAGCGTCCGGCTGACCCGGTCTTCCAGCGCCTTGCCGGTCGCCTGGGCCTTGTTCAGATCGGTGCGCGCTTCGTTGAGTTGAGTCAGGGCCTCGCTGCGGAATTTGCCGCGAGTCTCGTCGATCTTGCGCTGCACTTCCTTAATCGCCGATTCGGCGCGAGGGATCGCCAGGGTGGTGGCGTCCAATTGGCCACGGGTTTCGACCTCGGCACGCTTGAGTCGCAATACCTCAACCGGGGATACCGCGCCCTGAGCCACCAACGGCTCGGACATGGCGATTTCCTGACGCTGCAAGGACAGGCCGCTGCGGTACTGGGCCTGTTTGGAGGTGAACTCGCGCAGCTCCTGCTGCTTCTGGATCAACTGCTCCTGCAAGCCACCGATCTCATCGTGCAGTTGCTGACGACGGCTGATGTACAGCGACTCTTCGCTGGCGGCCTGGCCGGGCACGGCTTTGAGCACATCGGCAGGGAAATTCAACGGGCGGTCATCGACCTCGGCGCTCAAGCGCTCCACGCGCAACAGCATCGACAGCCGATCGGCCTCGGTTTCGCCAACGTTGGAGGCGAACCGTGTGTCGTCCAGACGTATCAGCGGCGCGCCAGCCTCGACGATTTGCCCTTCCTTGACGAACAGCTCGGAAACGATGCCGCCCTCAAGGTTCTGGATTTTCTGGATCTTCGACGACGGAATTGCCTTGCCGTCACCCTTGGTGACTTCATCGATCACCGCGAAGTTGGCCCAGAGCATCAGGAACACGAAGAAGCCGATGATCGCCCAGATCGTCAACCGCACCACGCGCGGGGCGTCTTCGATCAGCGCTTTGTTGACCTCGGGAAGAGGCTGGCCTTGCAGCGACGCGGAGCCTTTGAAGTAGCGGCGGATGGATTCTTTGACCCCGGACTTAAGCAACACTGATCTGCCCCTTTTTCAACGCTTCCATCACGGCGGCTTTCGGGCCATCGGCGAGAATCTGCCCGCGGTCGATCACCAACAGGCGATCCACCAGCGACAACAGCGAAGCCCGGTGCGTCACCAGCACCACGGTCTTGTTTTCCACCACGGCAGCGAGGCGTTGTTTCAGACGCTCTTCGCCGGTGTTGTCCATCGCGCTGGTGGGTTCGTCCAGCAGCAGGATCGGCGGGTTGAGCAGCAGCGCTCGGGCCAGGGCCACATTCTGGCGCTGACCGCCAGACAGGTTCTGCCCACGCTCACCGACTTGCAGTTCATAACCTTGCGGGTGCAGGCGGGCGAACTCGTGGACGCCGGCCAGCTCCGCGGCTTGCAGCACCATTTCGTCTTCGACATAGCGCGCGCCCGACACCAGATTGTCGCGCAACGTACCGGCGAGCAACTGGATGTCCTGGGGCACGTAGCCAATGTTGTGGCGCAGTTCGCTGACGTCGATCTGCCGAATATCCACACCATCCACCAGCAGCGCACCGTCGTCCGGCTGATAGAGGCCCACCAGCAGTTTGGCCAGGGAGCTTTTACCCGAGCCGCTGCGGCCGATAATGCCGATCTTCTCGCCCGGCTTGATGATCAGGTTGATGCCCTTCAGCGCGGGGTTCTGCTGATTCGGATAGGTGAAGGTCAGCTGACGGCATTCAATGGCGCCTTGCAGGACCTTGCGGCTCAGCGGGCGCTCGTCGAAATTGCGCTCCTGGGGCAGCTCCATCATCTGATCGACCGAGGTCATGGTCACCCGGGCTTGCTGGTAGCGGGTCAGCAGACCGGACAGCGAGGCCAGCGGGCTGAGGGCTCGACCGCTGAGCATGTAACAGGCGATCAAACCGCCCATGCTCAGGTTGCCGGCAATGATCTGGTACACGCCGAAGACGATCATGATCACCCCGGCCAGTTGCTGAATCAGCAAGGTGATGTTCATCGCCAGACCGGACAGCATTTTCACCCGCAGCTCAAGGCGGCTGAGGGTGCCGATGGTCTGCTCCCACTGATACTGGCGTTCGCTTTCGGCATTGTTGACCTTGACCGCATCAAGGCCGGCGAGGGTTTCGATCAGGCTCGATTGGCGCTCGGCGCCCAGGGCCATGGTTCGCTCCATGGTCGCCACCAGCGGCTTCTGCAAGGCATAGCCGATCAGCAGCGCAATCGGGAACGCCAGCACCGGAATCCACACCAGATGCCCGCCGAGGATCGCGATGACCAGGAAGATCAACAGCGTAAACGGCAGGTCGATCAGGCTGGTGAGGGTCAGCGACGCGAGGAAGTCGCGCAGGCTCTGAAACTCATGGATGTTCTGGGCGAAACTGCCGACCCGCGCCGGGCGGTACTTCATGGCCATGCCGACGATGCGTTCGAACAGCGTCGCTGAAATGATCAGGTCGGTTTTCTTGCCGGCGAGGTCCAGGCACAGGCTGCGCAGGCTCTTGAGAATCAGGTCGAACACATAGGCGCCGGTGATGCCGATGGCCAGCACCCAAAGGGTCGATTCGGCCTGGTTCGGCACCACGCGGTCGTAGACATTCATCACGAACAGCGGCGCGGCCATGGCGATGATGTTGATCAGCAGACTGGCGGCGATGGCGTCGACGTACAGCCAGCGAGAACGCTTGAGGGTGTCGCGAAACCACGAACGCGCGCGCGGGATCAGCGTGCCGTGGTTGACGTCGAATTTGTGCTGGGGTTGGGCGAAGAACACTTTGCCGCTGTAGTCGTCGGCGAGCAGTTCACGACTAACGCAGACTTCGCCACCATCGCTTTCGCTGAGCAGCAAGCGGGCCTGGTCTTCACCGTGCCAGCCGAGCAGCACCGCACTGCGTCCGTCCTTGAGCAGCAACAGCGCCGGCATGGCGATCGCCGGAATCTGCTCCAGCTTGCGTTGCAGCACCCGCCCTTGCAGCCCGGCGCGAGCGGCCGCGCGAGGCAGCAGTTCGACGCTCAGACGCTGCTTGGGTAACGGCAGGCCGGTGGTCAGCATTGCCGCGCTGGCCGGCTTCTGGTGCAACGTGCAGAGGGCTAGCAGACCGTCCAGTAATGGATCGTCATGCAGCGCGCGTGGATCATGAATGAGTTGAACTCGACTGACTTCTGATTCCACGCTCGACACTCTTGGCTAACAGTTGAAATGGGGCAGGACTCAATTCATCCCAGGCAGCTGGACCTTTGGCTTCACGTCATTTTGCACAACGGAGGCCAACGGTGCGCCAACGCCCTGACTTTTGAGCAATTCGTCCATGGTCGCCTTGATTCGGTACTGAGTAAATAACTGAATGTTCTTGATCTCGGCGAGCCGACGGGCAGCCGTGAACAGCTCGTTTTCACTGTCCAGCAGGTCGAGCAATGTCCGCTCGCCGAGGCTGAACTGCTTCTGATACGCGCCACGCACGCTGGCACTACGATCGACATATTGCTGGGCGATCGGCACTTTGGTCTCGGCGTCTGCCAGGTTGGTCTGCTCAGTGATCAGGTTGTTGCAGGCCTGGGCCAAAAAATCCGTTCGTGGTTTTTCAGGTTGTCTTCGGCCAGGCGCACGAATTCGCGGCGGGTCAGCACATCGAGATAGACCTGAGCGACGCTCAACGCGGTGCGTTCCGAGGTGCCCAGCAAGGAATAAGCACGGGAATTAACGGTGGCTTGTTGACGCCCCACTTCGCTGGACGTCGCAAAACCGTCAAAAACCATCTGCGACAGACGTAAACTTGACTCGCTGCGGTTCAGCGTTTCTCAGTGGTTGCTGCCGCCAGCGGCACGGGTGGAGACGCTGTCGGTGCCTTCGCGACCATAACCGCCCAGCAGATCGACCCGTGGCAGGTATCCACCTTTTGCAGCCTTTAACTGATAATCCGCGGCCAGCCGACTGTTGACCGCAGCCTGGATTTCCGGATGGCCATCCAGCGCCTGTTGCATGGCCTGCGCAAGGGTCTGCGCCTGAACAAAGCTGGCGGCAAGGGCGAAGGGTAGAACCTTGAACAGGTGCATACGCATAGTTGGAATTTCCCGGGGCTTCTTGTGTTGAATCACTGCAGAACATGGCACTGCATCGCATGATGGCAACCGGAATGACCGCATGTCGGAAAGTTCAAAGTCGGAACTGGATCACTCGCTGTAGGACAGGTCGCCGCTTAAATATCAATGCGACATTACTTGGACGGTTTGTTTAGGATGGCTCCCACAAAGTCAATAGTTTGGCACAAAGTTAATTTCGAAAAAATATAGCCAAATTGCTGACGATTCGCGCGTCAAAGTTATGTATTAAATTTTGTAAGAACGTCCAGCCCCGATCGGCGAACACGCCCGAGCGGTTCATGGAAGTCAACTGAACGTGACACCCGGAGAATCTTCAATGAGCAGTGTTGTTGCCATCGTCAAAAGCATTGTTGGTCAGGTTTTCGCGGTGTCCCCAGAGGGCATCCGCCGCGTACTCGTTGAAGGCGACCGGTTGTTGGTAGGCGACCAGGTGGACACGGGTGCCGCCGGCGCCATCACCCTTGAACTGGCTGACGGCCGGACCCTGGACCTGGGCCGCGACACTCAGTGGAGCGGTAGCGATCCGGATTCCAGCGCTGACCTTGCGCAAGCCACTGCACAAGCCGCGCCATCAGTTGACGAATTGCAGCAAGCCATCGCTGCCGGTGTCGACCCGACCACTGCTCTTGAAGCCACCGCAGCCGGCCCTACTGCCGCGAGCGCGGGCGGCTCTGCCGGTGGCGGCCACAGCTTCGTGGCCCTGGAGGCAACCGCTGCCCGGGTCGACCCGACCATTGGCTTCCCGACCGCGGGCCTCGCCACTGCGGCTTCGGCAACACAAAACACCACCGGTGGCCAGACGGCCAGTACCAACGCCACCACCCTGCTCGAATCGACCCTGAGCCTGAGTGCCACGCCGACCATCACCGAGGCCGGTGGTGTGCTGGTTTACACCGCGACCCTGACCCAGGCACCGCTGACCGACTTGACCATCACCCTGTCCAACGGCTCGGTGATCGTGATCACAGCCGGCCAGACCACCGGCACCGTCAGCGTTCCGCTGGCGCCGAACGACACTGTTTATAACGATCCGACCCAGATCGACGTGACTGTCACCGGCACCACGGGCGGCAGCGGTATCGTGGTCACCCCGCCGACCGTTCCAGCCGTGACCCAGGTCACCGACACTATCGACACCACCACCATCACGCTGACAGCCGGCTCGACCGTCACCGAAGGTGGCCAGATCACCTACACCGCCACTCTGACCAATCCAGCGCAGACGCCGGTTACCGTGACCCTGTCCAACGGTTCGACCATCACCATCGAAGCCGGAAAAACCACCGGCTCCGTGAGCGTCGAAACCCCGGCCAATGATGTCTACAACAACGGCAGCACCGTCAGCACCACGATCACCGGCACCACCGGCGGTAACTTCGAACAACTGACCCCGAGCACCGAGCCGGCACTCACCACCATCACCGATTCGAAAGACGACACCGGCCTGAGCCTGTCGGCGTCCACCGAAGTGGCCGAAGGTGGTCAGATTCTGTATACCGCGACCCTGACCAATCCGGCGGGCACGCCGGTCACCGTGACCTTGAGCAACGGGGCCGTGATCACCATCGCCGCTGGCGCGACCACCGGCAGCGTGAGCGTCGCCGCCCCTGCCGATGACGTCTATAAAGATGCCGGGCAAGTCGAAGTTACGATCAAGGATGCAGAGGGTGGCAACTTTGAAAACCTGGTGACTGACTCGACGGCCGCTGTCACCAGCGTGACCGATACCATTGATACCAGCACTGTTTCGCTGACTGCTACTGCGGGCGTTGTTGAGGGCGGTACCGTGGTTTACACGGCTTCCGTCACTGCTCCGGTGACTGGTACGCCGGTGGTTGTGACCCTGTCGAATGGCCAGACCATTACCATTCCGGTTGGTGCCAGCAGCGGTTCTATCAACTTTGTTGCGCCGAACGACGCCTTGGCTGGCGGCGGTTCACTGAGCGTGAAAATCGACGACGCCAAGGGCGGCAACTACGAGAAGCTGGAAGTTGACGGCAAGTCGGCGGACACCTCGATTACCGATACACCGGACACCACCAACCTGTCGCTGACTGCGACCGGCGCTGTAGATGAAGGCGGTCAGATCACCTATACGGCGACCCTGACCAATCCCGCTGGCACACCAGTGACCGTCACGCTGAGCAATGGCGCCGTCATCACCATCGAAGCGGGTAAAACCACCGGTTCCGTAACCGTCGATGCGCCGAAGGACGATGTCTACAAAGACGCCGGCACCGTTGACGCGACCATCAAAGACGCAACCGGCGGCAACTTCGAGAATCTGATAGCCAGCGATACGCCTGCGGTCACGACCATCAACGACACCATCGACACCAGCACCGTTTCGCTGACTGCGACCGCGAACGTCGCCGAAGGTGGGACCGTGGTGTACACCGTTTCCGTCACTGCTCCGGTGACTGGTTCGCCAGTGGTTGTGACCCTGTCCAACGGCCAGACCATCACCATCCCGGTCGGCGCCAGCAGCGGCTCTGTTAATTTTGTTGCACCCAACGATGCCCTCGCAGGCGGCAACTCCCTGAGCGTCAAGATCGACGACGCCAAGGGCGGCAACTACGAGAAGCTGGAAGTCGACGGCAAGTCGGCGAATACCTCGGTGACCGACACTGCGGACACCACCAACCTCAGCCTGAGCGCAACCGACTCGGTGGCTGAAGGTGGTTCCATCGTCTATACCGCGACCCTGACCAATGCCGCCGGCACACCAGTGACCGTGACCTTGTCGAACGGCGCGGTGATCACCATCGCCGCTGGTGCCACCAGCGGCAGCGTGACTGTCGACGCACCGAAGGACGACGTCTACAAGGACGCCGGCCAAGTCGAAGTCACGATCAAGGATGCCGCAGGCGGCAACTTCGAAAACCTGGCGACCAATCCTGCGGCGGCGGTTACCGATGTCACCGATACCATCGACACTTCGACCGTCAACCTGACCGCGACCAGCACTGTGGCTGAGGGCGGCACCGTGGTGTACACCGCGTCCGTCTCCGCGCCGGTCACCGGCTCGCCAGTGGTTGTGACCCTGTCCAACGGCCAGACCATCACCATTCCGGTCGGTTCGAGCAGCGCCAGCGTGAATTTCACCGCACCGAACGACGCCTTGGCGGGCGGCGGTTCTTTGAGCGTGAAGATCGACGATGCCAAGGGTGGTAATTACGAGAAGCTGGAAGTCGACGGCAGGTCGGCGGACACCTCGATTACCGACACACTGGACACCACCACCCTCAGCCTGTCGGCAACCGACTCGGTCGCTGAAGGCGGTTCCATCGTTTACACCGCGACCCTGACCAACGCCGCCGGCACGCCGATCACCGTGACCTTGAGCAACGGGGCCGTGATCACCATCGAAGCGGGCAAAACCACCGGTTCCGTAACCGTCGATGCGCCGAAGGACGACGTCTATAAAGACGCCGGCACCGTTGAAGCGACCATCAAAGACGCAACCGGCGGCAACTTCGAAAACTTGGTGACCAGCGATACGCCTGCGGTCACTACTGTCAACGACACCCTCGATACCAGCACCGTTTCGCTGACTGCCACTTCGAACGTCGCCGAAGGCGAAACCGTGGTCTATACCGCGACGGTCAGCGCACCAGTCACCGGCTCGCCGGTGGTCGTCACCCTGTCCAACGGTCAGACCATCACCATCCCTGTCGGTGAAACCATCGGCAGCGTGAACTTTGTCGCACCGAACAGCCCCCTGGCGGGTGGTAGCTTCCTGAGCGTCAAGATCGACGATGCCAAGGGCGGTAACTACGAGAAGCTGGAAGTCGATGGCAAGCCGGCGGATACCTCGATCACCGATACACCGGACACTACCAACCTGTCGCTGACTGCGACCGGCGCTGTAGATGAAGGCGGCCAGATCACCTATACGGCAACCCTGACCAATGCCGCCGGCACGCCAGTCACCGTGACATTGAGCAACGGTGCCGTCATCACCATCGAAGCGGGCAAAACCAACGGTTCCGTAACCGTCGATGCGCCGAAGGATGACGTCTATAAAGACGCCGGCACCGTTGAGGCGACCATTAAAGACGCAACCGGCGGCAACTTCGAGAACCTGGTCACCAGCAATACGCCTGCGGTCACCACCGTCAACGACACCCTCGACACCAGCACTATTTCGCTGACTGCGACCGCGAACGTCGCCGAAGGCGGCACCGTGGTGTACACCGCGTCCGTCTCCGCTCCGGTCACCGGCTCGCCAGTGGTTGTGACCCTGTCCAATGGCCAAACCATCACTATCCCGGTCGGTTCGAGCAGCGCCAGCGTGAACTTCACCGCACCGAACGATGCCCTGGCCGGTGGCGGTTCCCTGAGCGTGAAGATCGACGATGCCAAGGGCGGCAACTACGAGAAGCTGGAAGTCGATGGCAAGTCGGCGGACACCTCGATTACTGATACTTCGGACACCACCACCCTCAGCCTGAGCGCAACCGACTCGGTCGCCGAAGGCGGCTCCATCGTCTACACCGCGACCCTGACCAATGCCGCCGGCACACCAGTGACCGTGACCTTGTCGAACGGCGCGGTGATCACCATCGCCGCTGGTGCCACCAGCGGCAGCGTGACTGTCGACGCACCGAAGGACGACGTCTACAAGGACGCCGGCCAAGTCGAAGTGACCATCAAGGACGCGGCGGGCGGCAACTTCGAAAACCTGGCCACCAGTCCGGCGGCGGCAGTCACCGATGTGACTGACACCATCGACACCTCAACCGTGAACCTCACTGCGACCAGCACTGTGGCTGAAGGCGGCACCGTGGTGTACACCGCGTCCGTGTCGGCGCCGGTCACCGGATCGCCGGTGGTTGTGACCCTGTCCAACGGCCAGGCCATCACCATCCCGGTCGGTTCGAGCAGCGCCAGCGTCAACTTCGTTGCGCCGAATGACGCCTTGGCCGGCGGCGGTTCCTTGAGCGTCAAGATCGACGATGCCAAGGGCGGCAACTACGAGAAACTGGAAGTCGATGGCAAGTCGGCGGACACCTCGATCACCGATACCCCGGACATCACCAACCTGTCGCTGACCGCGACCGGCGCTGTAAATGAAGGCGGTCAGATCACCTATACGGCGACCCTGACCAATGCCGCCGGTACACCAGTGACCATCACGCTGAGCAACGGCGCCGTCATCACCATCGACGCCGGCAAAACCACCGGCAGCGTGACCGTCGATGCACCGAAGGACGATGTCTACAAGGACGCCGGTCAGGTTGAAGCCACCATCAAAGGCGTAACCGGTGGCAATTTCGAGAACCTGGTCACCAGCGATACGCCTGCGGTCACCACCGTCAACGACACCCTCGACACCAGCACTGTTTCGCTGAGTGCTACCACGAACGTCGCCGAGGGCGGCACCGTGGTGTACACCGCGTCCGTGACTTCGTCGGTCACCGGTTCGCCGGTGGTTGTGACCCTGTCCAACGGCCAGACCATCACCATCCCGGTCGGCGCCAGCAGCGCCAGCGTCAACTTCACCGCGCCGAACGACGCCTTGGCGGGCGGCGGTTCGCTGAGCGTGAAGATCGACGATGCCAAGGGCGGCAATTACGAGAAGCTGGAAGTCGACGGCAAGTCGGCGGACACCTCGGTGACCGACACCGCTAACACCACCAACCTCAGCCTGTCGGCAACCGACTCGGTCGCTGAAGGTGGCTCCATCGTATACACCGCGACCTTGACCAACGCTGCCGGCACGCCGGTGACCGTGACCCTGAGCAACGGCGCCGTAATCACCATCGCTGCCGGCGCCACCAGCGGCAGCGTGACTGTCGACGCGCCGAAGGACGACGTCTACAAGGACGCCGGTAAAGTTGAAGTCACCATCAAGGACGCCGCGGGCGGCAACTTCGAAAACCTGGCTACCAATCCCGCAGCAGCGGTTACCGACGTCACCGATACCATCGACACCTCAACCGTGAACCTCACTGCGACCAGCACTGTGGTTGAAGGTGGCACCGTGGTGTACACCGCGTCCGTGTCGGCACCGGTCACCGGCTCGCCGGTGGTTGTGACCCTGTCCAACGGCCAGACCATCACCATCCCGGTCGGCGCCAGCAGCGGTTCTGTCAACTTCGTTGCGCCAAACGATGCGTTGGCGGGCGGCGGCTCCCTGAGCGTCAAGATCGACGACGCCAAGGGCGGCAACTACGAGAAACTGGAAGTCGATGGTAAGTCGGCCAACACCTCGATTACCGACACACCGGACACCACCAATCTCAGCCTGAGCGCAACCAACTCGGTAGCCGAAGGCGGCTCCATCGTTTACACCGCCACTCTGACCAACGCCGCCGGCACGCCGGTCACCGTGACGCTGAGCAACGGCGCCGTGATCACCATCGACGCCGGTAAAACCACCGGCACCGTCACCGTCCCAGCCCCATCCGATGACGTTTACAAAGACGCCGGCACGGTCCAGGCGACCATCTCCACCGCCACCGGTGGCAACTTCGAGAACTTGGTCACTAGCAATACAGCAGCGGTCACCACCGTCACCGATACCATCGACACCTCGACCGTGACCCTGAACGCCACCGCTTCGGCGGCTGAAGGCGGCACCGTCACTTACACCGCGACCGTCGGTGCGCCAGTGACTGGCAGCCCGGTCACCGTGTCCCTGGCCAACGGCCAGACGATCACCATCGACGTCGGTAAAAACACCGGTACCGTGACCACCACCGCGCCGAACGACGCGTTGACCGGCCACGCTCCACTGACCAACTCGATCACCAGCGTCAGCGGCGGCAACTACGAGAACCTGGTGGCGGACAAAACGCCGGTCAGCACCACTGTGACCGACACCGTCGACACCACCAACCTCAGCCTGAGCGCCACCAACTCGGTGGCCGAAGGTGGCCAGATCACTTACACCGCCACCCTGACCAACGCCGCCGGCACGCCAGTCACCGTGACATTGAGCAACGGTGCGGTGATCACCATCGACGCCGGTAAAACCACCGGCACCGTCACCGTCCCGGCTCCATCCGATGACGTTTACAAAGACGCGGGCACAGTCCAGGCGACCATCTCCACTGCCACCGGTGGCCATTTCGAGAACCTGGTTCCTAGCACTGTCCCGGCAGCCACCACCGTCGCCGACACGATCGACAAAACCGAAGTCAGCATCAACGGCAGCACCTCGGTGACCGAAGGCCAGACCGCCAGCTACACCGTCAGCCTGACCCACCCGGCGCAGACTGAAGTGACCCTGAAAATCGTCTACAGCGGCACTGCCGCCGACGGTTCGGACTTCACCGGCGTGTACACCGTGAAAATTCCGGCAGGCGCCAGCAGTGCGAGCTTCAACGTCGCGACGCTGGACGACAAGCTCACCGAGGGCACCGAGAACTTTGTGGTCAAGATCGACTCGGCCACCGGCGGCAACTTCGAAAACCTCGCGGTCAGCAGCACCAACGGCAGCGTCAGCACCTCGATCATCGACAACGATGCCGCGCCGGTTCTCGACCTGGACGCCAACAACTCCAGCGGGGCCACCGGGGCCAACTACAACGTGACCTTCACCGAAGGCACCACCGGCCAAGGCGTCTCGATCGGCGACACCGACCTGACCATCACCGACCCGGACAGCACCATGCTGACCGGCGCCACCATCGTGCTGACCAATCGTCAGCCGGGTGACGCGCTGAACCTGGGCAACAGCGTCAATGGCATCAGCATCAACGCCAACAGCCAGGACGGCACGGTCACCCTGACCCTGTCGGGCAACGCGACGCTGGCCGACTACATGCAGCAGATCAAAAACATCAGCTTCACCAACAGCAGTGAGGATCCGAGCACCGTGCCACGGATCATCACCGTGACGGTGACCGATGGCAGCAACTACTCCAACACCGCGACCACCACCGTCAACGTGGTGGCCGTAAACGACGCGCCGACCACCGCGCCGGTTAACGTCACTGGCACCGAAGACGCCCCGTTGATC
This sequence comes from Pseudomonas sp. GW822-FHT02G04, assembly GCF_058802085.1. NCBI lineage: Bacteria > Pseudomonadati > Pseudomonadota > Gammaproteobacteria > Pseudomonadales > Pseudomonadaceae > Pseudomonas > Pseudomonas sp. GW822-FHT02G04. The sequence continues at coordinate 15,890 of NZ_JBXANU010000018.1, read as the reverse complement.
CTTGGCTGGTCGACCTTCGGCGTCAGCGATGTCGACAGCCCGGCCGCCAACCTGGGGGTGAAAATCACTCAGCTGCCGGGCGACGGCAAATTGCAGTACCTGGACGGTGCGACCTGGAAGGACGTAACGACCAATCAGACCATCAGCAAGGCCGACATTGATGCCGGCAAGTTGCGCTTCACGCCGGATGCCAACGAATCGGGCGTTGACGGCTACGGTGGCAGCGGCGTGGGCAATAACCAGGCGGACTACGCGCAGATCAAGTTCCAGCCAACCGACGGTCAACTGCTGGGCAACGCCGGCACGGTGAAAATCGACATCACGCCGGTTGCCGACGCGCCATCCCTGAGCGTCGCGGACAACAGCGTCAAGTCCACCGGCCTGGTCAAGGAAGTCTGGACCGGTCTGTCGGGTCTGGGCACCGATGGCAGCGGCGCGTCGTCCGGCACGCTGAGATCGGTCATCGACGCCGCAGGCACCCCGAACTCCACCGGCACCGTGACCAACGTTCAGTCCGACGGCGGCGTCACCGCCGGCACGGCCTCGAAAACGTCCGGCCTGATCTACCTCGAAGCCGGCAAGACGTACACCTTCAGCGGTACCGGTGATGACAGCCTGTTGGTGACCATCGGTGGCCAGAACGTAGCCGCGACGACTTGGGGTGCAGGCGGCAAGCTGAATGGCTCGTTCACCCCGACCACCAGCGGTTACTACACCCTGGATATCTACCACCACAACCAGAGTGGCCCCGGCAACTATGACGTCAATCTGTCGGTCAACGGCGGTACAGCGGTCGACCTGAGCAGCGCTGGCGTGCCGCTGTACACCGGTGTGGCGGATCTGGCCGCCTCTGGCGTGACGGTTTCCGACCTGCACGGCACCAATGGCGAAGGCTACTACGATGGCTACAAACTCAACGAAGGCGCCGAAGGCACCAGCGTTCACCTGTCCGCGATCAAGACCGCACTGACCGACACCGACGGCTCTGAAAGCCTGAGCGTGAAGATCAGCGGCATGCCGGCGGGCTCCGTGCTCAGCGATGGCGCGGGCCACACCTTCACCACCACCAACGGCGAAGCCAACGTTACCGGCTGGAACCTCGGCAGCCTGACCGTCACCCCGCCGCCGTACTACAACGGCCAGTTCACCCTGACCGTGACCTCGACATCCACCGAAGCACTGGGCGGCTCGGCACTGAGCACTGCGCAGATCCCGGTTACGGTGTACCCGTCGGTCTACAACGCCGTGACCGCCACGGCGGCCGACGACACGATCACCGGCACCGACGGCAACGACATCATGGTCGCCGACATCGGCGGGTTGACCGTGGTGCCGGGCACCAATTACAACATCGCGTTCATGGTCGACAGCTCGGGCAGCATGAGCAGCACGTCGATCAATGCCGCCAAGGATTCGCTGACGGCGGTGTTCAACACCCTCAAGCAAAGCCTGGGCGGCAACTCTGGGACCGTGAATATTTTCCTGGTGGACTTCGATACCCAGGTCAACAAATCGGTGTCGGTGAACCTGAACGACCCGAACGCGCTGACCTTGCTCAAATCCGTTCTGGATTCGATGTCGTCCGGTGGCGGCACCAACTACGAGGACGTGTTCAAGACCACGACCAACTGGTTCCAGAGTGCCGACGCCCTTGCCAACACCGGTGCCAAGAACCTCACGTACTTCATCACCGACGGCAAGCCGACCTACTACCAGAGCGGCGAGCAAACCAACCCGACCTTGTACGGCAACGTGAAGCTCGATGACGTCATCACCACCACCAATTACAAGTTGGGGCAGACCTATTCCGGCTATCTGGACAGCACTCACTATCTGAGTATCGACAGCGCTGGCAACGTCACGCTGCAAACTCAGCAAAAAAAGGGCAACTGGCACAGTGCTGAACTGGGCACCCTCCATGCCGAGGGTAACGGCACGTACGAACTGTCCTATCGCGATGGCACCGGCTATAGCACCGACTCCACCGCCATCGACAACTCCTCCAGCGGCTTCGCATTGCTGAGCAACGTGTCGACAGTGGAAGCCATCGGTCTGAACACAGACGTCACCCTCACCGACCTCAAGCCGTACGACTCGGATCAAACGCCACAAACCAACATCGATCCGAAAGACCTGGCCAACTCGATCATCGGCCATACCGAAGCGACAATGCCGGGTGCCGACACGGTCAGCGGCGGTGACGGCAACGACCTTCTGTTTGGCGATCTGGTGAGCTTCAATGGTATTGCCGGCGAGGGTTATCAGGCGATGCAGGCGTTTGTCGCCCAGCAAACCGGCGTCGACGCCAGCAAAGTCACCACCAGCAACGTGCACCAGTACATCACCGAGCACTACACCGCGTTCGACGTGTCTGGTGCTCATGACGGCAACGACACCCTGCTGGGTGGCGCAGGCAATGACATTCTCTTTGGCCAGGGCGGCAACGACCTCCTCGACGGCGGCAAGGGCAATGACATCCTGCTCGGCGGCACCGGCAATGACTCGTTGATCGGCGGTCAAGGCAACAACATCCTGATTGGCGGCTCGGGTGCCGACACCTTCATCTGGAAGGCTGGCGACACCGGCAGCGACGTGATCAAGGACTTCAAGGCCAGCGAAGGCGACCGCATCGACCTGCGTGATTTGTTGCAGGGTGAAAGCGGCAGCACGATCGACCACTTCCTGAAGATCACCACCGTGGACGGCGTGTCGTCCCTGCAAGTCAGCTCCGCCGGCAAGTTCAACGGCGCCGACGCCGCAGCGACCACCCCGGACGTGACGATCAAACTGGAAGGTAACAATTGGTCCAGTGCCAGCATCAACTCGCTGATTGCCGGCAGTGACCCGACCATCAAGATCGATCACAACAACAGCTGATACGCAGGCTGACGGCCGCCCCAACCGGGCGGCCGTCTTGTATGCCCACACCTCACGGGTGACGATTTCGTCGTCGCCCCGCATACTCGCCTGCGTTGGCCTATGCTGCTGACAGCACGACGCTGGTCCATTTCCGAGGGATGCTCAATGTTTTACGTGCAACGCGATGCGCAAGGTCAGTTAGTGCGCGTGGAAGCCACGGCCTACGCCGAGGCCACGGAAACGCTGCCGGCCGACCACCATGAAATCCAGGCCTGGTATGCCCACGAAGTGGTGGAGACCAGCCTCAAGCAGCTCAAGCAGAGCGACCTGGAAATGATCCGGGTACTCGACGACTTGATTCAGGTGCTGACCCAAAAAGGCGTGATCCGCGTCACCGACCTGCCGCCGGCTGCGCAAGCCAAGCTCATGGACCGGACCCAGGCTCGTGAGGCGTTGGGCGGGTTGAGCCAGTTGATCGATGATGATGAGACGGGGTTGATTTAACGCCCGACGCCGATCGTTCCCACGCAGAGCATGGGAATGATCAGTGGGCTACTGCCAAGGCTTCGGCTCACCAAACAACTGCCCCTGAACCCCGTACAACCCCATCTCGCGAATCACCGACAACTCCCCTTCGGTCTCGACCCGCTCGGCGATCAACGGCAAATCGATGCTGTGCGCCGCTCGCTGAATCGCCTCGATGAACAGGCGCTTGTCGCTCTCCAGATCAATCGCGCGGATGTAACTGCCGTCGATTTTCAGATACGCCAACCCCAGCCGCGCCAGGTTGCCGATCATGCTGAAGCGCCCACCAAAACGCTGCAGACTCAGCGAAAACCCAAGCTCGTGCAGACGCCGTGTCAGCTGTTCCAGCACCGCTTGCTCGGGCAATTGTTCTTCACCGATTTCCAGGGTCAGTCGTTCGCCAAGATTCGAATGCTGACGCAGGATGTCGAACACTGCGTTCAGCGCCTGCGGGTCCGCCAGTGTTGCCGAAGACAGGTTCAGCGCCAGCGACTCTTGATGGTCGGCCATCTGCTCAAGCACCAGTTCCAGCATCAGACGGTCCAGCCGCGCGGTCCAGCCGAAACGCTCAAGCCATGGCAAGAAACGCCCGGCGGGAATGGTCTGGTCCTGCTCGTCGAGCAGGCGCGACAGCACTTTGTAATGCAGCACCAACTTTGTGTCGTGGCTGGCCAGCACCGGCTGGAAATACAGCTCGAAACGCTGCTGGTCCAACGCCTGATCCAGCAGGGTGTGCCAGGCATGGTGATCGTCGCCAACCCGCGCCAGCGCACCCTGATCGAGGCATGCCCAGCTCGGTTCGCCCTGGCTTTCCGCCTGGGCAAGTGCCTGATCCGCCAACCCGATCACCGCTTGCGGCAAGTCGCCATGGGCAAACGGCGCCAGCCCGATCGAAGCCACCGAAGCCACGTCCGTGGCGCCCGTCGCATGCAGGCTCGCCAGGGCACTCTCCAGGTTGCTCGCCAGTTGCAGTGCTTCTTCACGCACCAGCCCCGGTGCCAACACGGCGAATTCGCCGCCACGAATGCGCGTAACGAGGTTCTGGGTTTCCGGGTACTTGGCGCACGCGCGGGACAACTGCTCGCCTACCGCTTTCAACAACTCATCGGTACGCTGACCGCCCAGCCGCTGGTTCAACCCGGCCAGATCCTTCACCCGCAACAGCAGCAAATAACCGGAGCTGGCCTGCTCCGAGTTGCTCACTCGCGCGTTCAATTGCATTTCGAAATAGCGCCGATTGGCCAAGCCGGTCAGGTTGTCCTGATAGGACTCGGCCCGCAGCTTTTCACTACGCTCGGCCTGCTCCTGGAACAGTGCCTTGAGCTTCTCGACCATCTGGTTCATGGCCTGTACTACCCGACGCAGTTCCGGGGTGCGCGGCAGTTCCGGCAGGCTGAGGAATTCGCGGCGAGCGATGGCGTGGGATTGCTTGACCATGTAGTCCAGCGGCTTGAGTTGCCGACGCAGCAACAACGCGCCCAGCACCGCACTCACCGCGCCGCAGAGCAGCAACCAGCCGAGGCTGCCCAACGCGCTCTGCCACAGCTTGGCCAACGCGAACATCGGATGGCTGACCACCTCGACCCGCGCGGCCTGCTCCCAGCCACGGCTGACAATCGCATCGCCACCGGCCGGTTCCAGGCCGATCAGTTTGACGAACCAGTCGGGCACGTTGGTGACCGCCGGGATGCCGCTGCGCTCGACAATCGTCTTGTCGTTGGTCAGATCAACCACGCGGATGCTCGCGTAGTAACCGCTGTCAAAGATCGAGCTGACCAGCAACTCGACCATCGCCGGGTCGTCGATGTTCGGCGTCAGGGACAGCGCCAATGCCGTCGCGGCGTCTTGGGCGTGAGAGCGCAACTGGTTGACGTACTGGGTGCGCGAGCTTTCCAGACTGACCATGAAGCTGCCGGTGAAGGCGACCACCAGGAACAGACAAATAGCGATCAACAGCTGTTTGAACAAAGACATCTGAGCGCGCGCTCCTAGTTAATCGTCTCGACCGGGAAACCTTCGGCCTGCATTTTCTTCAACACGTCCTGCCAGCGAGACAAGCGTTTGGTGTCTCCGACCTTCTTGTTGCCCTTGGCACCCGGTAGCCACAACCCTTCGGCATTGAAAGAGTAGACCGGCAGCAAATCGGTTCGCTGGTTGGCGGGCTTGATCGCATCGATCAGGCTGTCGAGCACCAAAGGCATGGCCTCGGGGTTCGCGTAGTAGGTCAGCACCATGTGCGCGCGGTTCAGGCGCAAAGCCTTGACGTAGGTAATGCGCAGCTTGTCACTGGAGACACCAAGATGACGCAGGCTGAAATATTTGGCGATAGCGTAGTCTTCGCAATCGCCGGCGCCCTTCCACAAGGCTTCGATGGGGGTTTCCCAATAATCGACCTCGTGCCACAGGTCGATGTCTTCTTCGTAGCGCATCTGCCTGTTGAAGAACTGGTTGACCACGTTGAGCTGCTCCAGCTCGCCGACCTGTTTTTGCGTGGCCAGCAACTGCTGCCAGGCATCGATGCGCTGCCGCCCTTCACCCAAAGGCCCGTACAATGCCTGCGCGCGACGGCTGATCAGCGAAAAATCCCAGTCGGCATGCAGCCCGCCCAGCATGACGCCGGCCAGCAGCAGTGCGCAGCCTAGCCAGCGCAAAGTCCGAGGGATCGCGAAACGTACCGCCAATGCGAGGCATCCAGGTCAGGCAGATGAAAATCTGCTTGATGGTGAAGGTTAGTCTGCTAAAAGACAATGGCACGGTGAGATCACTGCCAACACGCTAAACTTTGCATTACGGGTGCAATAAAAAGATCGCAGGAGCTGCCGAAGGCTGCGATTTTTTGACTTTCCGACTGTTTGACAACCCGTCAGGCAGTCACTAGTGTCCATTTGGATCCAAATATTTCAGCCAATCAGGGTGCGTTTGTCGTGACACAGAAGCCCAACCCTCTCAGCAGCATCAAGGTCAACGGGCCGATTCCCGCTCATCTGGCACGCTCGGTAATCGAAGAAACCCTGCGCGCGGCCATTCTCGACGGTCGTATTCCTTGCGGCACCGCCCTGCGTCAGCAAGACCTCGCCGACCTGTTCGGCGTTAGCCGTATGCCGGTGCGCGAAGCCTTGCGCCAGCTTGAAGCGCAAGCGCTGCTCAACGTGATCGCCCATAAAGGCGCGGTGGTCGCACCGCTGGTTCAGGGCGATGCGGCAGAGACCTATGAGTTGCGGATCCTGCTGGAGTCCGAAGCCTTGCGTCGGTCGATCCCCCTGCTTGAAGACGCCGATTTCCAACAGGCTGCACGCTACATCGAAGAGTTGGAAACGGAACACGACTACACCGAGATAGGCCGGCTCAATCGCCTGTTCCACATGGCGCTTTACAACAAAGCCCCCAACCAGCGGCTGCTGAGACTGGTCGAGGACGGGTTGAACGAAGAGGAACGCTTTCTGCGCTTCAACCTGGAAGCCATGGGCCTGGGCAAACTGTCCCAGGAAGATCACCGAGCGTTGTTGCGGGCCGCCGAGGACCGGGATATCGAGCACTCGGTGATGTTGCTCGAAAACCACCTCAACCGGGGTGTCGAAGTCATCACGCACTACCTCGCAAGCCCTGAGGCGCAGCGCAGAAAAACCTCGAAGTAAACCGCGGCGACAACCCCGAGCGAACCCATTGAACGGCTCGCTTTCGTTTGCCGCGATTTCTAGCCGATCCGCACCTGGACTGCTCGACGAACAAATCTGCTTACAAATCCCCCTTTTGTTCACACCGCACCGGTGTGCAACGACTTCTTGCCCACTCCCCAAAGCCCCTGCCACCCCCGAGCCCGATAATTGCACCTATCAGATCATGCAGGGGTGATAGCGACTGCCGTGAATTACGCTCACTCTTGAGCTGCCAACGAACAATGACGGGCGACGCACCGCACCCGCGGAGCAGTCACCCGCACCAAGAACCAATGGAAGGAGTCTTGTCACGGGAAAGGAAGAACCGGCGTCGCTCCCAGCCAACTTCCACCCCCTCAGATCACGTCAACGATCCAAGTAGAAAGTTGCTTTGAGTGAGGCATTCACTCTTTATTTGAATTTTGGCTTATATACGCCGAAAGGAGCAACTACGCCAAAATAAAACTTTATATAAAAGTCTTATTGAAACTTCTCGCACTCAAGAAAGTTAAACTTTCAATTAATTAAAAAATGACTTGCCGGGAACTTTATTCGTGTATTAGTTTTTGTCCGCCGCCCATAAATACTGGGGGCCAGGCACTAATTAGCGATCACACAGACCTGAAAATCATCAATTCAATTGAGGCACCCGCTCGCCAATAGAAAGCTTCAAGCAACCGTTACTTATTGATCAACACTCCCTCAACGGTATTCCAGATCACTTATAGGCTCACTCATGAAACCGACTAAAGATCGTCTTAATCAGAAGAAAGCAGAACTTGGTGCGCACCCGATTTTTTCTGAAATACATTCGTTATCGGTGCTTCAACGCTTCATGGAAACCCATGTGTTTGCCGTGTGGGATTTCATGTCGCTGACCAAACGCCTGCAACAGGAACTGACCTGCGTTCAGCTGCCCTGGCTGCCGCCACGAGATCCGCAGGCCGCGCGTCTGATCAACGAGATCGTGCTCGGTGAAGAGTCCGATGATCGTCCGGTCCAAGGTCACTACAGCCATTTCGAGTTGTACCTGGATGCGATGCGCGAAGTCGGTGCAAGCACGGTCGCCGTCGAACGCTTCGTGGCGCTGCAAAAAGAAGGTGTGAGTTACGAGGTGGCCTTGCAAAGCGTGGACGTCGACCCTGCGGCGGCGCAGTTCGTGCGCCATACCTTGCACACCGCATTGCATGCACCGGGGCACAGTGTGGCGGCGGCGTTTCTGCACGGCCGCGAGAGTGTCATCCCGCAGATGTTCCAGCGGATTCTCGACGACTGGGGCATTGGCATCGAACAGGCGCCGACCTTCCGTTACTACCTGGAACGGCACATCGAAGTCGACTCCGAAGACCATGGCCCGGCGGCGGAAAAACTCCTCGCACGCCTGGTCGATGGCGATCCGCAGCGCGAAGAAGACGTTTACGCCAGCGCCATCGCCGCCGTGGAAAGTCGCATCGCGCTGTGGGATGGCTTGCGCCTGAGCATGAGCGAACCGCTTGCGGAGGTGAACGCATGAACGCCGCCGACTACCAATCCTTCGCCGACGCCTGGGAGAGCCGCGCAACCATTCGCACCCGCCCCCGGCGCGTGCTGGAGAACGATGACAAGCTGATCTATCCGCTGAGCCGCCAGCCGCTGGTGCTGAGCGAAACCTTCCTGCGCGAATGCCCGGAACAACGGGACTTTGCCCTGGTGCAGACGCTCTACAAGTTCATCAACGACGTGGTGATTTTCGAAACCGAGATCGTCGACAAGACCGCCCGCAGCATCGCCAAAAACCGCTTCAGCGTGGCGTTCCCGTTCGCCTGTCGCTACGACGCCATGACTGTGGTGGTGGACGAGGATTACCACGCCCTGGTGGCCATGGATTTCATGCAGCAGACCGTCGCCATGACCAGCATCGCGCCGATCGAACTGCCGGATGAAATCGAACTGAGTCGCGCGATTCCAGCCGCCGTGGCGCTCGCACCGGAGCACCTGCGCAGCGCCGTAGAGCTGATCTGCGTGGCCATCGCCGAGAACACCGTGACCGGCGATGTGGCTGCGTTCGCCAAGGACGATACGGTCAAGCAGTCGATCAAGGGCCTGATGGCCGACCACTTGCTCGACGAGGGCCGTCATTCCGGGTTCTGGTCGCGGCTGGTGCGCATCTATTGGCACACCGCAAGCGAAGACGATCGCCAGTGCATCGCGCACATCCTGCCGGTGTTCATCGGCCATTACCTGACCAACGACATCCAGAAGTCTTTCGACTTCCGCCTGATCGACGCCTTGCAGGTCAGCGACGTGGCGCGTCGAGCACTCAAGAGCGAAGTGTCGGGGCTGGCCTTCCCGATCAATCGCCATCACCCGTTGGTCGCCAACATCGTGCGGTTTTTCCGCAGCAGTTCGCTGCTCGATTCACCGTGCGTGCAAAGCGCCCTGAGCGACTACCTGGTTTAACGAGGAGAACATCATGAGACGTCTCGATATTTTGCTCATCGGGCAAAGCCAGGCCCTGACCGAACTGGCGCTGGAGCTCGAACAACACGGTCATTCACTGGCGCGACTTGCGAATGTGGAAGAACCGCCGCCGGGCACATTTGATTTGCTGATCGACGATGCGAGCCTGCCGTTTCGAGACTTCGGCAATGCGCCGCGCTTGATGCTACAGCTGGGTGTCGGGCTGCCTGGAGCCTGCGGGCTGCCACCGTTGGACCTGTTGTGCACGTACAACTCGACGCCGCTGAGTCGCGTGCCGGTCGCCGAAGAGTTGTCCGGCAACGGCCAGGCATTGCGCCTGCAAGCAGTGGTCGAGCTGGTCGATCACGTGACACTGCTGGTCAGCCGCTTCTCGCGGGATGCCGACTATTTCCTGCAGGCCGAACCAACGACTTCCGCGCACTTCGAGCAGGTAGAAAACCTGCTGTTCTTAGAGCACCTGGCCTTCGTCCATCGCCTCAACAACACGGCGGAACCACGGCTGCTGCAGCTCGGGCAGGTTCCGATGATCGAGCGGCTCGAACAGCGCTTCATTCAGTCTGCCGAGCGTGCGGCGCTGAACATTGCCGGCACGTCGCTGAGCTATCGGCAACTGCACGCCCACAGCCGCGCCATCCAACAGCGTTTGCAACCGTTGCTCGATCAGCATCAAGGACCGTTGGTGGTCGGGATCTGCCTGCCAAAATGCAGCGCGTTGTATGCGGGGATTCTGGCGATCCTCGGCAGCGGCGCGGTATACCTGCCGCTGGAGCCGAGCCACCCGCTGCAACGTCAGCAGTACATTCTGGAAAACGCCAGGGCGGTGTTGTTGCTGCATGACGGAGAACACCCGCTCGGAGAGACGATGCCGGGGCTGGACATCAGCCGTATCGACAGCGGCGATGTGAATCTCGACCAACCCTTGATGCGCCAACGCCCCGATCTCGACGCGCCATGCATGGCGCTCTACACCTCGGGCACCACAGGTCACCCCAAAGGCGTGCTGCTCAGCCAGGCCAACCTCGCGCACTTCACCGCGTGGTACGCCGACTACGTGCAGCTGACCGAACAGAGCCGGGTGTTGCAGTTTTCATCGTTGAGTTTCGACTCGTCACTGATCGATATCTTCCCGACCCTGCTGCAGGGCGCAGAACTGATCGTGCCCAACGAAGACCAACGTCGCGACCCGCTGCAACTGGTCGAGCTGATCCGCCACCAACAACTCAGCCATGCCTTTTTGCCGCCAGCCTTGCTGAGCATCCTGCCGCTGGATCAGTTGCAGGTCCTCGATCATGTGATGACCGGCGGCGATGTCTGCGAACCCTACGTGGTGCAGCAACTGACCCGCCAAGGCAATCTCTACAACCTCTACGGCCCGACCGAAGCCACAGTGCTGATCACCGCGCGGCAACTGCGTACCGGCGACAGCAACCGGACCCTCGGCGCACCAATTGCCAACAGTCAGGTGCTGATCCTCGATGAGGATTTGCAACCGGTGACCGAGCAAACCGTCGGTGAGTTGTACATCGTCGGTCCGGGGGTGTGCCTGGGTTACCTGAACAACCCGCAGCAGACAGCCGAACGCTATCTGAACCTGCGCCTGCCGAACGGCCAGAGCCTGCGCGCCTACCGCTCCGGCGACATGGCCAAGTGGACCACCGACGGTATCGAGCTGTGCGGGCGGCGAGACAACCAGGTGAAGATTCGCGGCTTTCGGGTCGAGCCGGAAGAGATCGAACGCTGCCTGCGCGACAGCCAGCTGTACCGTCAGGTGGCGGTGGTCATCGATAGTCATCGGCGGATTCTGGCCTTTCTCGCGCAACCCCAGGAAGCGCAACCCGGTGCTGCTCGCGAAGCCTTGAAAGCCCATGCGATGCAGTTTCTGCCGGACTACATGCAGCCGATCGCCTGGACCGAACTGGCGAGCATGCCGTTCGCCAGCAACGGCAAGGTCGACCGCAAAGCGCTACTGGAACTGCCCGTCAACGTGACCGAAAACAGCCCACGGCGTTTGCCCGCCAGCGCCGATGAAGCGCTGTTGCTGGAGATCTGGGCCGAGCTGCTGGAGCTGCCCGCCAGCGACATTTCCACCGACGAAAGTTTCTTCAACCTCGGCGGGCATTCGATCCTGCTGTCGCGCATGCTCCTGCGTTTGCGTGAGGAGTTCGGCCGCAGTATCTCGATCAACCGCTTTATCGAGCTGCCGACGATTGCGAAGCTGGCGACGTTGGTACGCGGCTCCGGGACCGAGGAAGTGCTGAGTGAAAAAGCCCTGGCCGACGCCTTCCGCGAATTGGACATTGAGCCGTTGCCGGTCAGCCGAATGGGCGATGTGCACAAGGTGATCGTCACCGGTGCCAACAGCTTTGTCGGTGTTCATATCGTCGAAGCTCTGCTGGCCTGGGGCGCCAGCGAAGTGGCGTGCCTGGTGCGCGATGGCGGCGGGCAATCGGCGGCGCAACGCTTCGCCCAGGCGTTGCGGGAAAACCGTCTGGAACACCTGGACCTGAGCCGGGTGCAAGTTTACGCGGCAGACATCACTCGCCCGCAACTGGGGCTCGGCGAAGACGTCTATCAACGACTGGATCGCGAATTCGGCGCGCTGGTGCACAACGCCGCCAACGTTAATCACGTCCTCGATTACGAGTCTTTGGCGCGGGATAATGTCGAGCCGATTTTCGAGTGCCTGCGCCTGTGTGAAGGGCGTAGCAAGAAGATCTTCAATTTTGTCTCGACGCTCTCAGCCTCCAGCACGATTTCCGACGATGGCCGGGTGCTGGAATTGCCCGCCGCGCAGACGCCACCGATCTACATCAAGAACGGCTACAACCTGTCCAAGTGGGTTGGCGAGCGGATTCTCGAACGGGCGCGGGGGCGCGGGGTGCGGGTCAATCTTTATCGCCCCGGCAACATCAGTTTCAACAGCCTCACCGGCGTCTGCCAGCCCCACAAGAACCGCCTGATGCTGATGCTCAAAGGCTCGATCCAGCTCGGTCAGGTGCCGGAGTTCGCACTGAATTTCGACCTGATGCCGGTGGATTTTCTCGCCCGTTTCATCGCCTTCCATGCCAGCCGTTACCAGGCCGAAAAAGCGGTGTTCAACCTGCACAACCCAGAACCCCTGAGCTGGGACACCTACGTGGCGTCCTTTCGCGAAGCCGGTCGCGAGTTTTCCATGGTCAGCGTCGCCGACTGGCAGCAGCAATTGGGCCGGGTCGACAGTGATAACGCGCTGTTTGGCGTGCTGGGTTTCTACCTCAACGGCTTCGAGGAAGACATCGGCGACATCTCGATGATCGGCCACGACAACGCCCAGGCCGGCTTGCGGCAGATGGGCGCGCACTACCCGGAAAAATCCCCGGCGCTGCTGCGACGCGGCTGCGACTACCTCAAAGAAATCAATTTCATCTGATTCACCCTAACCAAGCACGGAGCAAAAACCATGAATACTCTGCAACCCGATACCCTGATCAAAAACCCTCACGGCTGCCACGTTGTGTCTTCGGTGGAAGTACCGGCCGACACGGCGCAAGTCTGGGCAGTGGTCGGCAATTTTGCCGGCTTCGACCGATTCATTCCGGCGTTGTCGCACATCGAAATGACGGGCGAAGGTGTGTCGTCGCTGCGCAAGAAGTTCTTTAAGGACGGCAACCTGGTGGTCGAGCAGCTCAACTCCCGCAACGACCAGGCGCTGAACATGACCTGGACCACGATCTACAACACCTTGGGCGTGGCCAATTTGTGGGCAGCGATGAGTGTGGAATCCCTGGGCGCAGACAAGTCGCGGGCGACCTGGACGATCATCGCCGAGCCGGCGCAGGGCGGCGCCGAGGCCCTGCCAGGGTTCAAGGAGTTCGTTCAGGGGTTTGCCGATGATGCGATGGGGAATGTGGTGAAGCTGTTTGAGTAGGGCTTCGGTTCAGCGGTGACTGATCTACCGCTTTCGCGGGCAAGCCTCGCTCCTACAAGTTAGTTGTAGGAGCGAGGCTTGCCCGCGAAGAACGATAACGCGGTAAAACTGACCTCAATCAGATCTTGAAGCTATCAACCAGTTGCTTCAAACGATTGGCTTGCTGAGACAGCGCATCACAATCCTTCAATGTTTCATTGAGGTTGGCCACGCTTTGCTGATTCAACAGGTTGATCTGGTTGACGTCGACGTTGAGGGTTTCCACCACGGCCGTCTGCTCTTCGGTCGCCGCGGCCACCGATTGGTTCATGCCGTCGATTTCGCCGATGCGCTGGGTCACGCTGACCAGTCGCAGGCCGGCCTGGTTTGCCACTTCGACGCTCTGCTCGCTGGACACCTGACTGGCGTTCATCGTAGTCACCGCTTCACGAGAACCGATCTGCAGCGAGCTGATCATCTTGTGGATCTCTTCCGCGGACTCCTGGGTGCGATGAGCCAGGTTGCGCACCTCATCCGCCACCACCGCAAAACCACGACCGGCCTCACCGGCACGGGCCGCTTCGATGGCCGCGTTGAGCGCCAGTAAATTGGTCTGCTGGGAGATGCCTTTGATCACATCCAGAATGTGGCCGATGTTGTCGGTGCTCGCGTTCAGGGTTTCGATCTGCGTGCAGGACAGGCTGATTTTCTGCGACAGCTCGGTCATGGCCTGGATGGTTTGCTCCACCACCTGACGGCCGTCATCGGCCTGCTCGCTCGCGCCGCTGGCGTGTTGCGAAGCATCGGCGGCATTGCGGGCGATTTCCTGGGTGGCGGCGCCCAATTGGTTGATCGCCGCGGCCACGCTATTGGTGCGGGCGCTTTGTTCGTCGGAGCCGATGATCGAGGCGTTGGACGATGCCATTACCCGTTGCGACAGATCATGAACCTGGCGGGTCGCCGAGGACACTTCACAAATCGATGCGTGAATCCGCTCCACGAACTGGTTGAAGGAACCGCCCAACTCGCCGAACTCGTCTTTGCTTTCTACGACCAGACGACGGGTCAGGTCGCCCTCACCCTGAGCGATGTCCTGCATCGCACGGCCCATCGTGGTCAGTGGACGCATCAGCACATTGATCAGCAAGCTCAGCAGCACGGCAATGGCGGTCACGGCGATGAACATCGCGATCAGCGCCGAGGTGCGGAACTGGCTCAGTGGTGCGTAGGCCTTGGCCTTGTCAATCGACAGACCGACGTACCACTCGGCATTCGGCAAACCGCTCACCGGAGTGAACGAGAGGATGCGGTCCTGCTTGTTCAGTACGACTTCCTGGATGCCTTTCTCGATGCGAACACTGGAACCCGGATAGATATCTTTCAGGTTCTTCATTACCTGATCCTTGTCCGGGCTGACGATCACTTGACCGTCGGCGCTGACGAGGAACGCGTGACCGATGCCACCGAAGTCCACCGAGTTGATGATCTTCACCAAGGTTTCCAGGCTCAGGTCGCCGCCGACCACGCCCAGCAGTTCGCCGTTCTTTTTCACCGGCATGGCGATGGTCACCACCAGCCCGCCGACCGCGGCCATATATGGCGGAGTCAGCATGGTCTTGTCGGCGACTACGGCTTGTTTGTACCAAGGGCGCTGACGCGGATCGTAGCCGTCCGGCATCTTCGCGTCAGGACGCTGGGTGAACATGCCATTGGCTTGCCCGACGTAGGTGAACTGGAAGTTCGAGGTGAGGGCCGGTTGATCGACCAGCCCCAGCAAATCGGCATTGGCACCTTGATGGGCGACGTTCTGCGCGAGGTTTTCCAGGACCAGCACGCGGCCGCTCATCCAGTTCTGCACGCTGCTGGCAGTCAGGTCGCCGGCTTGCTCAACGGAGGACTCGATGTTTTGCCGAATGGTGTTTCGTTGCAGATAGTCGTTGTACAAAGTGAACAACGCAAACGCCAGCACCACGACGCCTGAAGCGGCCAGCAGGATTTTATGGCTGAACTTGAGATTCATTTCATGGGACTTCTTATGCCAAAAGTGGGGATGCGTTCCGGGTTGCAACATTCCATGTGACAGCGCAGACGGCATTCTGAAGCCGCTCTACTTTGGTGCACGCATGTGTCATCAGTCTTTCGGCACGAGCGGGAGAAAACTTAAGGATTTGTACAAAACCCGTCAGATAACCGCCGAACGGCGTGCTAGAAGGGACGGATTATTGGGCTTACCGCACGTCATGATCGCGGTGTTGGGTGTTTGGGTTGTGGTGTTATCGATGAGGGGGGGGTCTATATCTGATGCTACTGGCTCGAAGGAGTAGCAAGACACGCAGACCTGGATTTGACCCACTTCGGACTTAGACTTCTATAAGCCCAGAAAGACAAAACCCCTGTCTGCATAAGCAGACAGGGGTTTCGGAATTCAATCTTGACGATGACCTACTCTCACATGGGGAAACCCCACACTACCATCGGCGATGCATCGTTTCACTGCTGAGTTC
>NZ_JBXANU010000017.1:0-140264 GCF_058802085.1 Pseudomonas sp. GW822-FHT02G04 | reverse complement strand
CAGAGCTGAAGGCTGCCCAAGGCAGCCTTCAGCTCTGAAAAGGTTTTACCGGACACTAGTGACGCTCCGCGTGGGAACGCAGCCCGGGACGCTCCGCGTCCCAGCCGAAGCGGACGCAGAGCGTCCATTGAGGCATTCCCACGCAGAGCGTGGGAACGATCAGTCTCAGTCTGACTTACAGCTTGGCAGTCGAGCGCCCTGGTTTCTTGGTCTGCAACAGATGCGAGAACACCGCATGCAAATCATCCGACGCGCTTTCTTCGTCGAGGTTGAGTTTGCTGTCGATGTGGTCCATGTGATGCATCATCAGGTCCACTGCCAGCGTCGCGTCCCGCGCTTCGATAGCATCGATCAACTGGGTGTGTTCATCGTAGGAACAGTGCGAACGGTTGCCGCTCTCGTACTGGGCGATGATCAACGACGTCTGCGACACCAGGCTGCGCTGGAAGCTGATCAATGGCGCGTTTTTCGCCGCTTCGGCCAGTTTCAAGTGGAACTCGCCCGACAGACGAATACCGGCACCGCGATCGCCACGGGAGAAGCTGTCGCGTTCGTCGTTGACCATCTGCCGCAAGTCGGCAATCTGCTCGGCAGTGGCGTGCTGCACCGCCAGTTCAGTGATCGCCCGCTCCACCAGACGCCGCGCCATAAACACCTGACGAGCCTCTTCGACACTCGGGCTGGCAACCACAGCGCCGCGATTCGGCCGCAGCAACACCACGCCTTCATGGGCCAGACGCGACAACGCGCGGCGAATGATGGTGCGGCTGACCCCGAAAATTTCCCCCAGCGCTTCTTCGCTCAACTTGGTGCCGGGCGCCAGACGCTGTTCGAGGATGGCCTCGAAGATATGCGCGTAGACAATATCGTCCTGGGTACCGCTGCGGCCGGCTTTGCCTGCTCGCGGTTGTTTCTTGAGGGGTTGCAACTGTTCGTTCATGGGCACTCGAGTCGGGAGAACTGCGGCGAATTGACCGTGACTGTAATACGGCACAGTGGGTCGCTGGCAAGTATCGCGTAAAAAACACTGCAATTGTACACAATGGCGGGTGGCAACACGACTGTACGGCTGTTTGTCGCCTTTGCTGTATTGCAACGACCGGTTACGTTTCAGTTTAGGCTTGAACGCAGAATCCGTGGCCTGAACACAATTCCTTGTAGGAGCGAGGCTTGCCCGCGAAAGCGTAGTGTCAGTCGACATCAATGCTGAATGACACGGCGCTTTCGCGGGCAAGCCTCGCTCCTACAAGGTTCAGCGTTTTGTTACGGACATCTTTATCAGAACAAGGAACACCGCTGTCATGACCGACGCCACGCACACGCAGCTTCGTCCCCTGACCGACACGTCGCCCTCGGCCATCGTCGCCGGGTTCATCGCCATGATGACCGGTTACACCAGCTCCCTGGTGCTGATGTTCCAGGCCGGGCAAGCGGCGGGCCTGACCAGCGGGCAGATTTCGTCGTGGATCTGGGCGATCTCCATCGGCATGGCGGTGTGCTCGATCGGCCTGTCCTTGCGCTATCGCACCCCGATTACCATTGCCTGGTCGACCCCCGGCGCGGCGTTGCTGATCACCAGCCTGGGCGGTGTCAGCTACGGCGAGGCCATCGGCGCCTACATTACTTGCGCAGTGTTGGTGACCGTGTGCGGCCTGACCGGCAGTTTCGAACGCCTGGTGAAAAAGATTCCGGCCTCATTGGCGGCAGCGTTGCTGGCGGGGATTCTGTTCAAGATCGGCAGCGAGATTTTCGTCGCCGCCCAGCACCGCACCGGGCTGGTCCTGGGGATGTTCTTCACATATCTGCTGGTCAAGCGCCTGTCACCGCGCTACGCCGTGCTCGCGGCGCTATTGATTGGCACCGCGCTGGCCGGTTTCATGGGGTTGCTGGATTTCAGTGGTTTTCACCTGGAAGTCGCGACACCGGTCTGGACCACGCCGCATTTCTCCCTGGCCGCGACCATCAGCATCGGCATCCCGCTGTTCGTGGTGGCGATGACCTCTCAAAACATGCCGGGCATCGCGGTTTTGCGCGCCGACGGCTACAACGTACCGGCCTCGCCGCTGATCACCGCCACCGGCATCGCCTCGTTGCTGTTGGCGCCGTTCGGTTCCCACGGGATCAACCTGGCCGCCATCAGCGCAGCGATCTGCACCGGGCCGCACGCCCATGAGGATCGCAACAAGCGTTACACGGCAGCGGTCTGGTGCGGGATTTTCTACGGGATTGCCGGGGTGTTCGGCGCAACTCTGGCGGCGTTGTTTGCCGCGTTGCCTAAAGAACTGGTGCTGTCGATTGCCGCGCTGGCGCTGTTCGGCTCGATCATCAACGGGCTGAGCATTGCCATGGCGCAAGTGCAGGAACGGGAAGCGGCGCTGATTACCTTTATGGTGACGGCATCGGGGCTGACGCTGTTTTCCATCGGTTCGGCGTTCTGGGGGATTGTTGCGGGGGTACTGACGCTGGTGATTCTGAATTGGCGTAAAGCCTGAAAAAAAACGGCGACCCTTGGGGTCGCCGTTTTTTTAGAACATCAGGCTACCGGATTGATCGGCTTTTCCGGGTACCAGACGTCGATCAGCGGGCTGACTTCAGCGCTGGTCAATTCGCTACGGCCCTTGAGCCAGGCTTCAACAGCGGCACGCTGCGCTTCGGTCACCGAGCCACGCTTCTGCAGGCACACCAGACCGAAGTCATCACCGCCCACATAACCCAGACCGTTGGCTTCCATGGCTTCTTTCAGGAACGCGTCGAGGAAAGCATCAATGGCTTCATCAGCCAAATCTTCTTTGAAATCCAGGTTCAGTTCGAAACCCAGCTCTTGAAATTCATCGACGCACAGTTTTTTGCGCAGACGCTGGGAACGGTTAGTCGCCATTGGAACAATCCTCATAAGTAATAACGGGCGGCACTTTAGCAGTTTAAGGCGCCGATTACCCGCCTCAGAGCGGTGCGACGCCTACCGTCGGTAAAAAAATAGCCGATTAGACGACCAAGGTGCGGCACAAGCCCTCACACCTTGGGGCATAATGCCGACACTTTCATGACCGCTGAGGGAATTTATCGCCATGCCCTCGTCTTTTTCCCCCTCGGCTGTAGGGTTTTATTTCAGATGATCAAATCTTTGCGTCCATTGCTGCTGGCCAGCCTTCTTCTGCCTCTGGCCCTCCCCGTTTCCGCCGCGCCGATCAACACCGCTCTGTCGCCCAACGTCGAAAAGGCCCTCAAGGCCAGCAAATTGCCGGACAGCGCCTTGTCGCTGGTGATGATCCCGCTTAACGGCCCGGGCACCCCAACCATTTATAACGCTGACGTTTCGGTCAACCCGGCCTCGACCATGAAACTGGTCACCACCTATGCCGCGCTGGAAATGCTTGGCCCGAACCACCAGTGGAAAACCGAGTTCTACACCGATGGCACCCTCAGCGGTGGCATCCTTAACGGTAACCTCTACCTCAAGGGTGGCGGCGATCCGAAGCTGAACATGGAAAAACTCTGGCTGCTGATGCGCGACTTGCGCGCCAACGGCGTGACCCAGGTCACCGGCGACCTGGTGCTGGACCGCGGCTTCTTCGTGCAGCCGCAACTGCCCGAATTCAACGACGACGGCAATGACGAGAACAAACCGTTCCTGGTCAAGCCCGACGCGCTGCTGGTCAACCTTAAGGCCCTGCGCTTCGTGGCCCGCAACGACTCGGGCAAGGTTCTGGTGTCGGTCGAGCCGCCGATTGCCAGCATCCGCATCGACAATCAGGTCAAGGCGCTCAACTCCAAGCAATGCACCGGGGGCGTGCGCTACAACCCGGTGACCCAGGCCGATGGCAGCGTCACTGTGACCGTTGGCGGCCAATTGGGCGAAGGTTGCAGCTCCCAGACCTACCTGTCGCTGCTCGACCACGCGACCTACACCGCCGGCGCCGTGCGGGCGATCTGGAAGGAACTGGGCGGCAGCATCCAGGGCCAGGATCGTCTGGCACCGACGCCGAGCAGCGCCAAGGTGCTGGCCCGAGCCTACTCGCCAGACCTGGCGGAAATCATTCGCGACATCAACAAATACAGTAACAACACCATGGCTCAGCAGTTGTTCCTGAGCCTGGGCCAGAAGTTCCGCACCGACGCCGACAGTGATGACGCCAAAGCGGCCCAGCGCGTGGTGCGTCAGTGGCTGGCGCAGAAAGGCATCACTGCACCGCACCTGGTGATGGAGAACGGCTCCGGCTTGTCCCGCGCCGAGCGGGTGAGCGCGCGTGAAATGGCCGCGATGCTGCAAGCCGCCTGGCACAGCCCGTACGCCGCCGAATTCATCAGCTCGATGCCGATCGCCGGCACCGACGGCACCATGCGCAAACGCCTGAAGACCACCGCAATGCGCGGTGAAGCCCACGTCAAGACTGGCACCCTGAACACCGTGCGTGCCATCTCCGGCTTCAGCCGCGATGTCAATGGCAATACCTGGGCGGTGGTGGCGATCCTTAACGACAAGGCACCGTTTGGCGCGTCTTCGGTGCTGGATCAGGTGCTGCTGGACCTGTACCGCCAGCCGAAACTGCCGACCACGGCATCGGTGTTGTAACCCCCAACTTGATCGTTCCCACGCTCCGCGTGGGAATGCAGCCGGTGACGCTCCGCGTCCCTGCCGAAGCGGACGCGGAGCGTCCATTGAGGCATTCCCACGCAGAGCGTGGGAACGATCATCTTGGCTGGGTTAGCTCATCTGCCCTTCAACTCGATCCCGGCCCGCCTGCTTCGCCGCATAAACCCCCGAATCCGCCCGCAACAGCAACGCATCCGCGCCTTCTCCGGCCCGCCAGCTGGCAATCCCGAAACTCGCGGTAACGATCCCCACCTCGTCGATCGGCGAACTGCGCAACCCTTGCCACAGTTCCACGGCCAGCACATGTGCCTGTTCGCCGTCGATGTCCGGGCAGAGCACCATGAACTCTTCGCCCCCCAGGCGACAGAACACATCGGTGCGCCGCAGACGACGGCCAATGCGTTCACACACTGCCTGCAATACCCGATCGCCCACGGCATGGCCGTGCTGGTCATTGATGCGTTTGAAGTGGTCGATGTCGAGCATGATCACCGACAACTCGCCACCGCCGCGCTCGACCCGGGCCATTTCGGTGGTCAGGCGCTCCTGGAAATAGCGGCGGTTATGGATTCCGGTCAATGAGTCGGTCACCGACAGCGCACGCAGTTCCTCTTCCACCCGCTTGAGGTCGGAAATGTCCGAAATGTAGCCATGCCACAACACACCGCCACCGGGCAGCTCCTCCGGCGTCGCTTCGCCGCGGACCCAGCGCAGGCCACGCTCGGGCAATTGCACGCGATACTCTTCGCGCCATGGGCTGAGGTTGTCCGCCGACGCCAGGATCGACGCGCGCACCCGGCGCGAGTCCTGAGGATGAATCCGCGAGAACACCGCTTCGGCATTGCTCAACAGTACGTCCAGTTCGAGTTCGTAGATCTCGCGCATCCCGTCGCTGGCGTAGATCACGCTGAAGCGCCCATCGAACTCCATCTTGAACTGGTAAATCCCGCCGGGCACATGGGCGCTGAGTTTTTTCAACAACAGGTCCCGTGCAGCGAGGGCCTCGTGGACGCGCTTGCGCTCGGTGATGTCGATACAAATCGCCAAGTACCCGACCCACAAGCCTTGTTCGTCGAGGACCGGAGTCGCCAGCATGTTAACCGTCAAATGGCTGCCGTCACGGCGCACCAGCGTCCACTCCCGGGCTTCGTGACCGCCCTCTTCCCCGCCTTCGACCAGCATTGCCTGACAGGTCGGAATCGGCTTGCCATAGCGTGCGCTCAACTCCGCCGAGCGCGCCTCGAGCTCCCGGGGCAGGTGCAGGTTTTCCAGGGTCATGTGGCCCACGGCCTGCGCACTGGAGTAACCGAGCATGTGCTCGGCACCGGCGTTGAAGGTGCTGACAATCCCGCGCAGGTCGGTGGCGATGATCGCCACCTGAGTCGCAGCATCCAGCACGCCGCGCAATTGGCCGTGCGTGCCGCGCAGCTCTTGCTCACGGGCGTGCAGCTCCTCGGTCCGTTGCTCGACCATTTTCAGCGCCCGTTGCCGCTGGCTGACCAACACATAGAGAAACACACTGAGCAGCAAGCTGAGCAAACCGCCGAGCACCACCTGGCTGGTCACCGAGGAATGGTTGGCTCGCAGGAACGCCGCACTGGGGCGCATATCCACTTGATAATCGTGGTCGGCCAGACGCAGCAAGCGCGTGGAAGACAAGTCACTGGTCCCCGCCGGATTGGTCGACTCGTACAGCACTTCGTGTTGGTCATCGGTGGACAAGTCGAGAATGCGCACCGAGAGAGAATCATGACTCTCTTCCGGCAGCCCGTCCGCCAGCAGTTGGCGCATGCTGATCACCGCCATCACATACCCGGCGGGCATGGCACCCGGCAGATGCTGACGATTGACCGGCGCCACCAGCAACACACCCCGCGAATAGGCCGGCTCAATGCCGACCAGATGCATCGGTTGCGAGACGGCCATGCTGCCAGTTTGATCGGCGCGCTCCAGGGTCGAACGGCGCAGGGGCTGGGCCAGCAGGTCGTAACCCAGCGGCGTGGGCAGTCGGCTTTGGGTTTGGGTATAGAGCACCGGCACGTACTCGTCCCGCTCCGCGGCCGGTTGCAACTGGCCGTCGGCGGTCAGTTCGCGAAAGGTGAAATTGCTCAAGCCTTCGTCATGCACGAAGCGTTCAAGCAAGGGGCGTTCGGCGCGGGAAACCCGTGGTGCCCAGGAATAGGCTTGGGTGCGCCGCAAAAGAGGTTTGGCGTAACCGTCGAATTCCTCGCGGGACACCGACTCGGAATTGGCGAAGAACCGGCGCAGGCCATCGAGGCGCTGCTCCTGATCTTCGAAACGTTCTTCGATACGGCTGTAGCGTTCACTGGCGAGCAGTTGGAAACGTTGCCGCACTTGCTGATGAAACTGATTGAGTGTTGCCCAGGCCAGCAATCCTGTAAGAATCCCGCCGATGAGCAATACCAGCAGCGCGACCAACCAGGCCGAGACATCTTCGCGGATAAAACCCAGGATCTTGGGGCGCACGGCGTGTAACGACATAAACGCAACTCATAACGCCAGGTGCCGGAAAGCCCATTGGCCATGAGTTGAGTTATAGCTATTAGCCACTAATTTGACCAGCACTGAAAGAACCAAAGAGCCTTTAAAAATCAAGGCTCTGTGGATCCAATCAGCTCAAGTGTCAGCGAGCAGTGATCTTCCAGGCACGGTGGATTTTGCCATTACGGGCGAAATCCGGATCGATGGTCTGGGCCGTGATTTCTTCAACGGCATAACGCTCGGTAAGGTTTTCCTCGAGCTGGAACTTGCGGAAGTTGTTGGAGAAATACAACACCCCGCCCGGTGCCAGTCGCGCCATGGCCAGGTCAATCAATTGCACCTGGTCACGCTGCACGTCGAAGATCCCTTCCATGCGCTTGGAGTTGGAGAAAGTCGGCGGGTCAATGAAGATCAGATCGTATTCGTCACGGCAGGCATCGAGCCAGGCCATCACATCGCCCTGTTCCAGACGGTTCTTGTCAGAGAAGCCGTTCAGCGACAGGTTGCGACGCGCCCAGTCCAGGTAGGTTTTCGACAGGTCGACGCTGGTGGTGCTGCGCGCGCCGCCCCTGGCCGCATGCACGCTGGCGGTCGCGGTGTAGCAATACAGATTGAGGAAGCGCTTGCCGGCCGCCTCTTTCTGAATCCGCATGCGCATCGGCCGGTGGTCGAGGAACAACCCGGTGTCGAGGTAGTCGGTGAGGTTCACCAGCAGCTTCACGCCGCCTTCGTTGACCTCGTTGAACTTGCCCTGGGCGCTCTGGCGTTCGTACTGCTTGGTGCCGCTCTGACGCTCGCGACGCTTGACCACCACGCGGCTCTTGTCGATGTTCAACGCCTGCGGGATTGCCGCCAGGGCATCGAACATCCGCGCCGAGGCTTTTTCCGGATCGATGGATTTCGGCGCGGCGTATTCCTGAACGTGGACCCAGTCGTGATACAGGTCGATGGCCATGGAATATTCCGGCATGTCGGCATCGTAGACGCGGTAGCAGTCGATGCCTTCACGCTTGACCCACTTGCCCAACGCCTTGACGTTCTTTTGCAGGCGGTTGGCAAACATCTGCCCGCCTTCACTCAGGCGCGGCTGCTCGATCACCGGGGCGGGTGCCGGGGCCGGTTTGATCGGATTGCCGTTTTTGTTGTACTTGCGCTCTTGCGGCTCACTCGGTGCTTCATCGTAGGCCGCCTGTTCACGCTCGGCCTGACGCTGTTCCGGGGTGCGACGCTCGCCGGTGACGAACTGGTCTGGCGTGACCTTGATCAGCAGCAATTTGCACGGCAACGCGCCGTTCCAGAACGAATACTGTTTGTGGCTGCGGATGCCCATGCGCTTGCCCAGGTCCGGAGCGCCGGTAAATACCGCCGCCTCCCAGTTCAAGCACGCCTGACGCAGGCGCTCGCCGAGGTTCTGGTAGAGGTAGAGCAGGCTCGCCTCATCACCCAGGCGCTCGCCGTACGGAGGGTTGCAGATCACCAGCCCTTTTTGGTTCTGGTCCGGGCGCGGCTCGAACGTTGCCACTTCGCCCTGATAAATCTTGATCCACTCGCTCAGGCCGGCACGCTCGACGTTGTTGCGGCCCGGTTGAATCAGGCGTGGGTCGGCTTCGTAACCGCGAATCCACAGCGGTGGCTTGGCCAGGCCGGCCGCGGCGCGCTCGGTGGCTTCTTCGTGGAGTTTTTTCCACAGCGCCGGTACGTGACCGAGCCAGGCGGTGAAACCCCACTGCTCGCGGCGCAGGTTCGGCGCGATGTCGGCGGCGATCATCGCGGCTTCCACCAGGAACGTGCCGACACCGCACATCGGGTCAGCCAGCGCGCCGCCATCGGCGGCAATGCGTGGCCAGCCGGAACGGATCAGAATCGCTGCCGCGAGGTTTTCCTTCAGCGGCGCAGCACCTTGCTGCAAGCGATAACCGCGCTGGTGCAGGCTGTGACCGGACAGGTCGAGGGACAGGATGGCTTCGCCACGGTCCAGACGCAGGTGAACGCGCAGGTCCGGGTTGAGCTTGTCGATGGACGGGCGGTCGCCCTGCGGGGTGCGCAGTTTGTCGACGATGGCATCCTTGACCTTCAAGGCGCCGAAGTGCGTGTTATCGATGCCAGAGCCGTGACCGCTGAACTCGACGGCCAGGGTGCCGTCGTTGAGCATGTGGTCTTGCCACTCGATATCCAGCACGCCGTGGTAGAGGTCTTCGGCATCCTTCATCGGGAAGCGCTTGAGCACCAGCAGCACCCGGTTCGCCAGACGCGACCACAGGCACAGGCGATAAGCGGTTTCCATGGTGGCCATGCCGCGCACAGCCGAGGTGTGCTCGCGTGCTTCCTCAAGGCCAAGCCCGACGGCTTCCTCGATGAGCAGACCTTCAAGGCCTTTGGGGCAAGTGAGGAAGAGTTCGAAACGATCGGACATGGTAATTCCAGAGCCTTTAGCTAAGTGAACCGACAACGCGTTGCCGATCCGGTTTTCAATCAGGCGTTTTTCTAACAGAACGCCCGCGTGGCACGAAGGTGTGCCGTCCCACCCTGACTGCTCGGGTTAAAAGAGCTTAGATGCCAGGGCAGATAAAAAAGCTGATGAAACAAAATGTCATAAGTCGACCCTTCGTCGAATAATACCCAAGAGCAACGGGTGTCATTCTCGTTAAGGCGCAACCCCCAGCATCCAGCGGAGGGCCGATCATACCGGGCTTTGGCCAAGAAACACGGGACAAATATCGTGTTACTTATGGCCATACCATCTTTATGGTTACGTTCTTATGACAAAACGGTCATTCCCTCGATGTGACGCATTGGTTAGAACTCAACTCAGGTTGACGTCGCAACGGCGTCAACACCTTGGCTCGCGACGCCGGCAGCGAGCCACCAACGGCAGAATTTTTCTGCCTGACCTCGATTGAGGTCGACGCGATACATACAGTCAACAAGTGAGGGAAACACCCTATGAGAAGACTTAAGCGTGATCCGTTGGAAAGAGCATTTTTGCGCGGATATCAATATGGCGTTGGTGGTAAATCCCGTGAGCTTTGCCCTTTTACTCTACCGTCGGTACGCCAAGCCTGGATCAATGGCTGGCGAGAAGGACGCGGCGACAATTGGGACGGTATGACCGGCACTGCGGGAATCCACAGACTCAACGAACTTCACGCCGTCGGCTAATACAGGGCACACACTCCGACACGACAATCTGATTACGCTACGACTTAACCACGCACGTCCTATCCGGACGGCGGGCTTCGGCCCAGGGGCTCCTTCGAGGAGCCCTTTTTTATGCCTGTTCCAAATTCAGCGAAGAAACCATTGTGGCGAGGGGGCTTGCCCCCGTTGGGCTGCGAAGCAGTCGTAAAGCCGGTGCATGCGTTTTATCTGAGGAATCGCAGTGGCGGGTTCTGGGGTCGCTTCGCAACCCAACGGGGGCAAGCCCCCTCGCCACAGCAAGCTCCCTCGCCACAAAAGCCCCCACCATGAGGCCTAAATCAGGCTTCAGCGCAGCGCAGCGATGGCGTCTACCGATTCACGAATCAACGCCGGGCCCTTGTAGATGAAGCCGGAGTAAATCTGCACCAGGCTCGCACCCGCGGCGATTTTCTCAGCCGCGTGCTTACCTTCGGTGATACCGCCCACGGCGATAATCGGCAAACGACCGGCCAGTTCCGCCGCCAGCACCTTCACGGTGTGGGTGCTCTTGTCGCGAACCGGTGCGCCGGACAACCCGCCCGCCTCGTCACCATGCTCCAGACCTTCGACACCAACGCGACTCAGGGTGGTGTTGGTAGCGATCACCGCATCCATCCCGGTTTCGATCAACGCCTGGGCGACTTGAGCGGTTTCTTCATCGCTCATGTCCGGCGCGATCTTGATCGCCAGCGGTACATGTTTGCCGTGGCGCAAGGCCAATTCCGCGCGGCGCGTGGCCAGGTCGGCGAGCAATTGCTTGAGCGAGTCGCCGAATTGCAGGCTGCGCAGGCCCGGCGTGTTCGGCGAGCTGACGTTGACCGTCACGTAGCTGGCATGGGCGTAAACCTTGTCCAGGCAGATCAGGTAATCGTCGACCGCACGTTCAACCGGCGTATCGAAGTTCTTGCCGATGTTGATACCCAGCACGCCCTTGTACTTGGCCGCGGCCACGCGAGCGAGCAAGTGATCGACGCCAAGGTTGTTGAAACCCATGCGGTTGATGATCGCCTCGGCTTGCGGCAAGCGGAAAATCCGTGGTTTCGGATTACCCGGTTGCGGGCGCGGGGTGATGGTGCCGATTTCGACGAAACCGAAACCCAGTTGGGCAAATCCGTCGATCGCCGCGCCGTTCTTGTCCAGACCGGCCGCCAGACCCACCGGGTTCGGGAATTCCAGGCCCATGACCGTCACCGGCATTTTTGCCGGTGCCTTGCACAGCAAGCCGTTGAGGCCCAAACGCCCGCCCGCGCCGATCAGGTCCAGGGACAGATCGTGGGAGGTTTCCGGGGAAAGTTTGAACAGCAGCTGACGGGCCAGGGTGTACATGGGCAGGCTTGACTCGGTTGGCGATGAGAGGCGGCGATTATAGCCGTGCATCAGAGCTTCACGCGAGGCGCGCGACAAAATCAGCCAGCGATGGCATATGCCTTGCACCAACATGGGCATCGGCACTCATGCCAACGACGGGATGAGTGGCAGGACAATGGCGTCGTCACCGCCTCTGCTCGCGCAGAGGCCATGGGACGACGTTTTTTTTTGGAAGGTGCAAATCGATGAATGAACCATCAGCCGGCCCACTGGCCTGGGTCAACGGCAGCGATGCCCCGGAAAAAACCGAAATCAACCTTGGCTTCATGGCCCTGAGCGACTGCGCCTCAGTGGTGGTCGCCGCCACCCAGGGCTTCGCCCAGCCTTATGGCCTGACCCTGAACCTCAAGCGCCAGTCGTCCTGGGCCAACCTGCGGGACAAACTGGTCAGCGGCGAACTCGACGCCGCCCACAGCCTGTACGGCCTGATTTACGCCGTGCACCTGGGCATCGGCGGCGTAGCGTCCACCGACATGGCCGTGCTCATGGGCCTGAACCAGAACGGCCAGAGCATCAACCTCTCCCACGGCTTGCAGGCCTTGGGCGTGACCAGTCCTGAAGCACTGGACCATCACGTGCACCAAAGTCGCCCAAAACTGACCTTCGCCCAGACATTTCCCACGGGCACCCACGCCATGTGGCTGTATTACTGGCTGGCGAGCCAGGGCATTCATCCATTGCAGGATGTCGACAGCGTGGTGGTGCCGCCGCCACAAATGGTCGCGCACCTGCAAGCCGGGCGCATCGACGGATTCTGCGTCGGCGAACCGTGGGCTGCCAGCGCGGTACAACAGAATCTCGGGTTCACGATGGCCACCACTCAGACCATCTGGCCCGATCACCCGGAAAAAGTCCTCGGCTGCACCCGCGCCTTCGTCGAGCAATACCCCAATACCGCCCGGGCCCTGGTGATGGCGATCCTCGAGGCCAGCCGCTTCATCGAAGCCAACCGCGAAAATCGCCGCAGCACCGCGCAACTGTTGAGCGCCCCCGAATACCTCGATGCCCCGCTCGACTGCATCGAACCGCGCTTGCTCGGTGACTATACCGACGGCCTGGGCAATCACTGGCAAGACCCGCACGCGATGCGTTTCCACGGCGGCGGCGAGGTCAATCTGCCGTATTTGTCCGACGGTATGTGGTTCATGACCCAGTTCCGTCGCTGGGGCTTATTGCGCGACGACCCGGATTACCTCGGCGTGGCCCGTCAGGTCCAGCAACTAGACTTGTACCGAGAGGCCGCCAGCGCTGTCGGTGTACCCGCCCAGTCTCAGGAAATGCGCAGCAGTCAACTGATCGACGGCAAAGTCTGGGACGGTTCGGACCCGGCCGGCTATGCCCGCAGCTTCACGCTGCACGCCATGAGCGACAGCGCTCCCCTTCTCGCCAGCCGCTGACAGGAGCCTGCGAATATGTTGCGTATCCTGCTGATCAATGACACCGCGAAAAAAGTCGGGCGTCTGAAAGCGGCGCTGACTGAAGCCGGGTTCGAAGTCATCGACGAATCCGGCCTGACCATTGACCTGCCCGCGCGCGTCGAAACGGTGCGTCCGGACGTGATCCTGATCGATACCGAGTCACCGAGCCGCGATGTGATGGAACAAGTGGTACTGGTCACCCGTGACCAACCTCGGCCGATCGTGATGTTCACCGACGAGCACGACCCCGGCGTGATGCGCCAGGCGATCAAGTCCGGCGTCAGTGCCTACATCGTCGAAGGCATTCACGCACAACGCTTGCAGCCGATTCTCGACGTGGCCATGGCGCGCTTTGAAAGCGACCAGGCCCTGCGCGCGCAACTGCACGCCCGCGACCAGCAACTGGCCGAGCGCAAGCGCATCGAGCTGGCCAAGGGGCTGCTGATGAAGATGAAGGACTGCAACGAAGAAGAGGCCTACACCCTGATGCGCCGCCAGGCCATGAGCCGCCAGCAGAAACTGATACAGGTGGCGGAGCAGATCATTGCCATGAGTGAGTTGTTGGGCTGAAGGACGCCTTCGCGGGCAAGCCTCGCTCCTACGGGTTTTGTGGTGAGTTCAGATGTTGTAAACGGCACAAAACCTGTAGGAGCGAGGCTTGCCCGCGAATGGCGACAACTCGGTCTCCCTTGTTGGCACAGATCTCGCTAAGTAATCCCTGCAAGGTAACCAACGGCGGTTGCCCCACCTACGACAAAGACGTCGCTCACCTCATTCGCCCCCTTTTGCGAATCAGGTAGCGGCGTTTTTACGTTTTGGCCCCAGAGACCGGGGCTGGTGGTGCGGCCGTTGCGGCGCCCCACCTGCAAGCTCATGACTCCTTCTTGATACGCCTGACAGCTGAGGTGCGCGATGAATTCAAGCTTCTGGAAATCCGGCCATACCCCGACACTGTTCGCAGCCTTCCTCTATTTCGATCTGAGCTTCATGGTCTGGTACCTGCTCGGCCCTCTGGCGGTGCAGATCGCCGCTGACCTGCACCTGACCACCCAACAGCGCGGGCTGGTGGTGGCCACGCCGATTCTGGCCGGCGCCATACTGCGCTTTGCGATGGGCCTGCTGGCTGATCGCCTGTCGCCAAAAACCGCCGGGATCATCGGCCAGATAATCGTCATCAGCGCCCTGTTCGTCGCCTGGAAAGTCGGCATCCACAGTTACGAGCAGGCACTGTTGCTGGGCCTGTTCCTCGGCATGGCCGGTGCGTCCTTCGCCGTCGCCCTGCCACTGGCCTCGCAATGGTATCCGCCGCAGCACCAAGGCAAAGCCATGGGCATCGCCGGTGCCGGTAACTCGGGGACCGTGCTCGCCGCCCTGATCGCCCCGGTGCTGGCTGCCGCGTTTGGCTGGAGCAACGTGTTCGGCTTCGCCCTGATCCCGCTGATCCTGACCCTGGTCGTCTTCGCCTGGCTGGCCAAAAATGCCCCTGAACGGCCGAAAGCCAAATCCATGGCCGACTACCTCAAGGCCCTGGGTGACCGCGACAGCTGGTGGTTCATGTTTTTCTACAGCGTGACCTTCGGCGGTTTCATCGGTCTGGCCAGCGCCCTGCCCGGCTACTTCAACGACCAGTACGGCCTGAGCCCGGTAACTGCCGGTTACTACACCGCGGCGTGTGTATTCGGTGGCAGCCTGATGCGTCCGTTGGGCGGCGCGCTGGCGGATCGCTTCGGCGGGATTCGCACCCTGTTGGCGATGTACACCGTGGCAGCGATCTGCATTGCGACCGTGGGTTTCAATCTGCCGAGTTCCTACGCAGCGTTGGCGCTTTTCGTCTGCACTATGCTCGGTTTAGGTGCAGGTAACGGTGCAGTATTCCAGTTGGTGCCGCAGCGTTTTCGTCGGGAGATTGGTGTGATGACCGGTTTGATCGGCATGGCCGGCGGCATTGGTGGCTTCGCACTGGCGGCCGGCATGGGCGCGATCAAGCAAAGTACCGGCAGCTATCAAATGGCCTTGTGGTTGTTCGCCAGCCTCGGCGTACTCGCCTGGTTCGGTCTGCACGGGGTGAAACGTCGCTGGAGAACCACTTGGGGTTCGGCAGCCGTCACCGCTGCTCGAGTGTGAGGGCTGAATGAGCCTGCAACTGAGTTTTGCCGAAGCCAGCGCCATCGGGCCTCGCGAAGAGAACCAGGACGCTCTGCGCCTGGTCACTCCGGCCCCGGCACTGGCGGCGAGCAAGGGTTACCTGTTCGCCATCGCCGACGGCGTCAGCCAATGCGCCGATGGCGGTCTCGCGGCCCGTTCGACCTTGCAGGCGCTGGCACTGGACTACTACGCCACCCCGGAAACCTGGGGTGTCGCCCAGGCTCTGGATCGCCTGCTACTGGCGCAAAACCGCTGGTTGCAGGCCAACGGCGGCGGGCAACCGCTGCTGACCACGGTCAGTGCCTTGGTGATGCGCGGCAGGCGTTTCACTTTGGCGCATGTCGGCGATTGCCGGGTTTACCGCTGGCACGCCGACACCTTGCAACGGGTGAGCGAGGATCACGTCTGGGACCAGCCGGGCATGCAGCATGTGCTCAAGCGGGCCCTGGGGCTGGATCAACATCTGGTGCTGGATTTTCTGGATGGCGAACTGCGCCTGAACGAGAGTTTCGTGCTGCTCAGCGACGGCATCTGGGCCGTGCTGGGCGACACCGCCATCGCAGCGATTCTGCGCGATCAACCTGACCTGAACAGTGCCGCGCAGACCCTGGTCAGCGCAGCGCACCTGGCCGGCAGTCAAGACAATGCCAGTGCTCTACTGGTACGAGTCGATGCCCTCGGCGAAACCAGCATTGGCGATGCGCTGATTCATTTGCAGCAATGGCCGCTCCCACCTGCACTGAAACCGGGCCAGACCTTCGAAGGCTGGCAGATCGAAGGGGTCCTCGGCCAGAGCCAGCAATCGCTGCTCTACCGGGTGCGCGACGCACAACAACAGCCCTGGCTACTGAAAACCTTGCCCGGTGCTCTGCGTGACGATCACCAGGCCGGGCAGGCATTGTTATCGGAGGAATGGTTTCTCAAGCGCGTGGCCGGTCGGCATTTCCCTGAAGTCCATGCCGCCAGTCAGCGTCAGCATTTGTACTACGTGATGCGTGAATATTCCGGGTCGACCCTGGCTGAGTTGCATGAACGCGTCACAACGCTGCCACTGGCGCAATGGCAGGACCTGGCCGAACGCTTGCTGCGGGCCGTCGGCATCCTCCATCGACGGCAGATCCTGCATCGCGATATCAAACCGGAGAACCTGCTGCTGGGGGACGACGGCGAGTTGCGTCTGCTGGATTTCGGCCTCGCCTACTGTCCCGGGCTGTCCGAAGATCAAGCCTTCGCCCTGCCTGGAACGCCCAGCTATATCGCGCCGGAAGCGTTTCGCGGCGATCCGCCGACACCACAACAGGATTTGTATGCAGTCGGCGTGACCTTGTATTACCTGCTCACCGGGCATTATCCCTACGGCGAAATCGAAGCGTTCCAGCGTCCGCGGTTCGGCGTACCTGTCAGCGCCAGTCGCTACCGACCCGACCTGCCGGAATGGATCGCACAAAGTCTGGAGCGCGCGGTGGCGGTAGCCCCGGATCAGCGCTTTGAAACGGCCGAAGAATGGTTGTTGCTGCTGGAACAGGGAGAACGACGCAGTTTGAGCGTGCGCCCCAGGCCGTTGCTGGAGCGCGAACCGTTGAAGGTTTGGCGGACGTTGGCGCTGGTGTCGTTACTGGTGAATCTGGTGCTGCTGTTTTTGTTGTTTCACGGTTAAAAGATCAAAAGATCGCAGCCTGCGGCAGCTCCTACGGGTGCCCACGATCTCCTGCAGGAACTGCCGCAGGCTGCGATCTTTTGATTTTTCTGCTTCAAAACCGCGCATCGCGCCTTGAACCGGTGCACGCCAACCCACTCCTTCCACGGTGAGAGCCCATAAATCCGGCCCTTGCGGGACTTGGCACAACCACTGCATTACCTTTCCCAACATACATAAAGCCCGGCCTTCAACGTAGAAGGCTGCGCTGCCCGAGAGAACGGGACAAGGACAAAGGCGTCCTCGCTAGTTAACTAGCGGGACGCCTTTTTTTGTTTGCGCAAAATTTTGTCGAGCAAGGCCTGAATGCCCTGATGAGGCAGGCCCGAGCTCCCCGGAGAACCTGATGAAAAAACTAAAACTGGTGATGATCGGCAACGGCATGGCCGGGGTTCGTACCCTGGAAGAACTGCTCAAGCTGAGTAATGAGCTGTACGACATCACGGTCTTCGGCGCCGAACCGCATACCAACTACAACCGCATCCTGCTGTCCCCCGTGCTGGCCGGCGAACAGACGTTCGAAGAGATCGTGCTCAACGATCTGGACTGGTACCTGGAAAACAACATCAAGCTGCTGCTCAACCGCAAAGTGGTGGAGATCGACCGGGTCAAACGCCGGGTCATCGCCGAAGACGGCACTGAGGCTGAATACGACCGCCTGCTGATTGCCACCGGCTCGACCCCGTTCATCCTGCCGATCCCCGGCAATACCTTGCAGGGCGTGATCGGCTACCGCGACATCGCCGACACCCAGGTGATGATCGACACCGCCAAGACCCACAAGCACGCCGTGGTCATCGGTGGCGGCCTGCTGGGCCTTGAAGCCGCCAACGGCCTGATGCTGCGGAGCATGCACGTCACCGTGGTGCACATCGGCGAATGGCTGCTGGAGCGCCAACTGGACAAAACCAGCGGCCAACTCCTGCAAACCGCCCTGGAAGCCCGCGGCCTGCATTTCCGCTTGTGCGAACAGACCCAGGCCTTGCACGACGCCGGCAATGGCCGGGTCGGCTCGGTGCAGTTCAAGAACGGTGACATCATCCCCGCCGACCTGGTGGTAATGGCCGCCGGCATTCGCCCCAACACCGAACTGGCGGAAAAAGCCGGCATCCCTTGCAGCCGCGGGATTCTGGTCAACGACACAATGCAAACCTACGACCCTCGGGTGTACGCCATCGGCGAATGCGCCAGCCACCGCGGCACCGCCTACGGCCTGGTCGCGCCGCTGTTCGAACAAGCCAAGGTGTGCGCCAACCACCTCGCCCAACTGGGCTTCGCCACCTACAAGGGCTCGGTGACGTCGACCAAATTGAAAGTCACCGGCATCGACCTGTTCTCCGCCGGCGACTTCATGGGCGGCGAAGGCACCGAAACCATCACCCTCTCCGACCCGATCGGCGGCGTGTACAAAAAACTGGTGATCAAGGATGACGTGCTGGTCGGGGCTTGTCTGTACGGCGATACGGCGGATGGCGGTTGGTATTTCCGGCAGATTCGTGAGAATCACGCTATCGGTGAGATCCGCGATCACCTGATGTTTGGCGAAAACGCTTTGGGCGACGTAGGACATCAAGGCCAGGACAAAGCCATGAGCATGGCCGACACCGCCGAAGTCTGCGGCTGCAATGGCGTATGCAAAGGCACCATCGTCAAAGCCATTCAGGAACATGGGCTGTTCAGCGTCGACGACGTGAAAAAACACACCAAGGCCGCCAGCTCCTGCGGCTCCTGCGCCGGCCTCGTCGAACAGATCTTGATCAACACCGTGGGCGGTGCGGCAGACGTCAAACCGAAAAGCGAAAAAGCCATCTGCGGTTGCAGCGACCTCAACCACGGGCAAATCCGCCAGGCAATCCGCGACCAGCACCTGCTGACCATCGCCGGCACCATGAGTTACCTGAACTGGCGCACCCCGAACGGCTGTGCCACCTGCCGCCCGGCGCTCAACTACTACTTGATTTCCACCTGGCCGGGCGAGGCCAAGGACGATCCGCAATCGCGCCTGATCAACGAGCGTGCCCACGCCAACATTCAGAAAGACGGCACTTACTCTGTAGTCCCGCGGATGTGGGGCGGTGTGACCAATCCTTCAGAACTGCGGCGCATTGCCGACGTGGCCGACAAATACAACGTGCCAATGGTCAAGGTCACCGGCGGCCAGCGCATCGACCTGCTGGGGATCAAGAAGCAGGACCTGCCGGGCGTCTGGAAGGATCTCGACATGCCATCCGGCCACGCCTACGGCAAATCCATCCGCACCGTGAAAACCTGTGTCGGCAGTGAGTTCTGCCGCTTCGGCACCCAGAACTCCACGCAACTGGGCATTGAGCTTGAGCATGACCTGTTCAACATGTGGTCGCCGCACAAAGTGAAACTGGCCGTCTCCGGTTGCCCACGCAACTGCTCGGAAGCGGGAATCAAGGACGTCGGAATTATCGGCGTGGATTCCGGCTGGGAGATGTACATCGGTGGCAACGGCGGGATCAAGACCGAAGTCGCGGAATTCTTCGTCAAGCTGAAAACCGCCGAAGAAGTGCGCGAATACAACGGCGCGTTCCTGCAGCTGTACCGCGAAGAAGCCTTCTACCTCGAGCGCACCGTGCATTACCTGCAACGGGTCGGCATGGAGCACATCAAGAAAGCCGTGCTGGAAGACCCGGTACGGCGCAAGGCATTGAACGAACGCCTGCAATTCTCCCTGTCGTTCGAACAGGACCCGTGGAAGGAACGCCTCGAGCAACCACTGCTGAAAAAAGAATTCGAGGTCATTCCCGTGAAGAACCTGGAGGTGTCGGTATGAACTGGCTGGATATCTGCGCACTGGAAGAGATCAACACCCTTGGCTCGCGGATCATCGCCGGCCCGAAAGGCGACATCGCGATTTTTCGTACAAGCGACGATGAGGTTTTCGCCCTCGACGACCGCTGCCCGCACAAGGGCGGGCCGCTGTCCCAGGGCTTGATCTACGGCAAACGGGTCGCCTGTCCGCTGCACAACTGGCAGATCGACCTGGAAACCGGCGAGGCCCAGGCTCCCGATATCGGCTGCGCCCACCATCACTCGGCACGGGTCGAGAATGGCCGGGTGTTGCTGGCCCTGCGGGAAGCAAGCTGATGGACCGCCAAATCACCGCCTCCACCTGCTGCTACTGCGGGGTCGGCTGCGGCGTGCTGATCGAGCACGACGGCGAGCGCATTTTCGGCGTCAGCGGCGATCCGGCGCACCCGGCCAACTTCGGCAAATTGTGCAGTAAAGGTTCGACCTTGCATCTGACCGGCGACCTGACGGTCCGGGCCTTATACCCGCAACTGCGCCTGGGCAAGGCCCTGGCCCGCAGCCGCACCGATTGGGACAGCGCCCTCGATCACGCCGCCAGTGTCTTCGCCAAGACCATCGCCGAACACGGCCCCGACAGCGTCGCGTTCTATATCTCCGGGCAATTGCTGACCGAGGATTACTACGCCTTCAACAAACTGGCGCGAGCGCTGGTGGGCACCAACAACATCGACAGCAATTCACGGCTGTGCATGTCTTCAGCAGTGGTCGGCTACAAGCGCAGCCTCGGTGCCGACGCCCCGCCCTGCAACTACGAAGACCTGGAATTGAGCGACTGCGTGATGATCGTCGGCAGCAACATGGCCTACGCCCACCCGATCCTGTTTCGTCGCCTGGAAGAAGCCAAATCCCGCCGTCCGCAGATGAAAGTCATCGTCATCGACCCACGGCGCACCGACACCTGCGATCTGGCTGACCTGCACCTGGCGATTCTGCCCGGTACCGATGTCGCGTTGTTCCATGGGATTTTGCACCTGCTGCTGTGGGAAGACTGGATCGACCGCGACTTCATCAAGGCCCACACCGAAGGCCTGGCCGAACTGAAAAAACTGGTGCGCGATTACACCCCGGCAATGGTTTCACAGCTCTGTGGCATCAGCATCGAGCAACTGCAGCAATGCGCGGAATGGGTCGGCACTTCACCGAGCTTCCTGTCGCTGTGGTGCATGGGGCTGAATCAGTCCACCGCCGGCAGCGCGAAGAACAGCGCGCTGATCAACCTGCACTTGGCTACCGGGCAAATCGGTCGGCCCGGCGCAGGACCCTTCTCGCTGACCGGTCAGCCGAATGCCATGGGCGGTCGGGAAACCGGCAGCTTGTCGAACCTGCTGCCAGGCCATCGCGAAGCGGCCAATGCCGAACACCGCGCGCAAGTAGCCGCCTACTGGGGCGTCGATCAACTGCCCGAAAACACCGGGCTCACGGCCATCGAACTGTTCGAGCAGATGCGCGGCGGCAAGATCAAAGCCCTGTGGATCGCCTGCACCAACCCTGCTCAGTCAATGCCGGACCAGACTGCGGTGCGCGAGGCACTGCAAACCTGCCCGTTCGTGGTGTTGCAGGAAGCCTTCCATACCACCGAAACCGCCGCGTTCGCCGACCTGCTGCTGCCCGCCGCCAGTTGGGGTGAAAAGGACGGCACGGTCACCAACTCCGAGCGGCGCATTTCCCACGTCCGCCGAGCCATCGGCGCACCCGGTGAAGCGCGTTCCGACTGGGCGATCACCGTGGATTTCGCACAGCGCCTGGA
Source organism: Pseudomonas sp. GW822-FHT02G04 (assembly GCF_058802085.1). Lineage (NCBI taxonomy): Bacteria > Pseudomonadati > Pseudomonadota > Gammaproteobacteria > Pseudomonadales > Pseudomonadaceae > Pseudomonas > Pseudomonas sp. GW822-FHT02G04. Next base: position 118,779 of record NZ_JBXANU010000017.1, on the reverse strand, counting down.
AAAACATCTGCGTCCCGGAGCCACCAGTCTGTTTGCCTTTGAAACCCCGGCACAGGTTTTCGACGAATACAAACAACTGACCCGCGGCCGCGACCTCGACCTGTCCGGGATCAGTCATGAGTTGATCGACCAGCTCGGTCCACAGCAATGGCCCTTTCCCGCCGGTGCCCGCGAAGGCACGGCGCGGTTGTACCTCGACGGGGTTTTCCCGACCGCCAGCGGGCGTGCACAGTTCGTGACCGACCCGTATCGCGCCGCCAAGGAACAACGCGATGCGCGCTTCCCGCTGACCCTGATCACCGGCCGCCTGCGCGATCAATGGCACGGCATGAGCCGCACCGGCACCGCCGCGCAGCTGTTCGGCCATGTCAGCGAAGCCGTGTTGAGCCTGCACCCGGATGAACTGCGTCGGCACCGCCTGCAACCTGGCGACCTGATCAATCTGAAAAGTCGCCGGGGCGCGGTGATCCTGCCGGTCAGCAGCGACGACAGCGTACGTCCAGGCCAGGCTTTCCTGCCGATGCATTGGGGCGACCGTTTTCTCAAGGGCGGCGTGAATACCCTCACCCTTCCCGCCTTCGATCCGTTGTCGAAACAACCGGAACTCAAACACAGCGGTGTGCGACTCGAGCCTGTGAATTTGCCCTGGCAGCTTTTCGCTCTCATCGAAGGCGATGTTCAACAACACTTGGAGACGTTGCGACCACTCTGCGAGGCGTTTTCCTACGCCAGCCTCAGCCTGGCTGGCCGTGAACGCCCTGCGCTGCTGATACGCGCCGCCAGCGCCACCGCGCCGGAGCCGCAGTTGTTGCGTGATATCGATCAATGCCTGGGTCTCAACGACGGCCCGGTATTGGCCTACGACGATCCCCGGCGTTCGATTGGTAAACGGGTGCGTATCGAGAACGGCCGGATCACCGCGATTCGCCTGGCCGGCGAAACACTCGCCCAACACTGGCTGCAAAGCCTGTGGCTCGAAGGTCGCGCCGACGAACAGCTGCGCCGCTGGCTGCTGGCACCGTTGAGTGCGCCACCAGGCAACGCTGCCGCCCCGGCGTCCGGCAGCAAAACCCTGTGCAACTGCATGAACGTCAGCCAGAGCGCAGTCTGTGCCGGCATCAGCCGTGGCCTGGACTTGCAGGGTTTGAAACAAGAATTGGGCTGCGGCACGCAATGCGGCTCCTGCGTCCCGGAAATCAAGCGTTTGCTGGCCGCCACTGCGCAGCCAGTCGCCGTCACCTCGTGAGGAAAACACTATGAGCGCAAAAGTCTGGCTAGTGGGTGCGGGTCCCGGCGATCCGGAATTGCTGACCCTCAAGGCGGTTCGCGCGCTGCGCGAAGCGGACGTGGTGTTGATCGACGATTTGGTCAATCCAGTGGTGCTGGAGCATTGCCCGAGCGCGCGAATTATTCCTGTGGGCAAGCGCGGCGGCTGTCGCTCCACGCCTCAAGCTTTCATACATCGCCTGATGTTGCGTTACACCCGCCACGGCAAATGCGTGGTGCGGCTCAAGGGTGGCGATCCGTGCATCTTCGGGCGCGGCGGTGAAGAGGCGCAATGGTTGCGTGAACGAGGGGTCGAGGTTGAACTGGTTAATGGCATCACCGCTGGCCTTGCCGGCGCGACCCAATGCGATATTCCGCTGACGCTCCGGGGCGTCGCGCGGGGCGTGACACTGGTCACGGCGCACACTCAGGATGACAGCAGCCTGAACTGGCAGGCCCTGGCTCAAGGCGGCACCACGCTGGTGGTCTACATGGGCGTGGCGAAACTCAGTGAAATCCGCGAGCAACTGCTGGCTGGTGGCATGGCCGCTAATACGCCCGTGGCGATGATCGAAAATGCTTCGCTGCCGCACCAACGGGAATGTCGGAGCGATCTGACAGCCATGGAAGACGATGCCTGCGCCTTTGAATTGAAAAGCCCAGCCATTTTGGTGATTGGAGATGTGGCAGCCCGTGCAACGTCATCTCTGTGGGAGCGTGGCTTGCCCGCGATGGCGGTCGATCAATCAGCCTGAACTTGCCTGACCCAACCCTTCATCAAATCGCAGACAAAGAAAAGCCCGGCCTAAGCCGGGCTTTTCCAGAGCTGCGAGCTAATTACTTAGCTTGAGCTTCAACCTTCGCTTCTACGCGACGGTTTACAGCACGGCCAGCTTCAGTGGCGTTGTCAGCAACTGGGCGGGATTCGCCGTAGCCAACAGACTGAACGCGGGACGACTGAACACCGTACTGGTTGGTCAGAACTTGCTTAACGGCGTTTGCACGACGCTCGGACAGTTTCTGGTTGTAAGCGTCAGGACCGACGGAGTCAGTGTGACCTTCAACAACAGTAGTGGTGGATGGGTACTGCTTCATGAAGTCAGCCAGGTTTTTGATGTCGCCGTAGCTGTTAGGCTTGACTACCGACTTGTTGAAGTCGAATTTCACGTCCAGCTCAACACGAACAACTTCAGCAACTGCCGGGCAGCCATCAGCGTCAACAGTTACGTTGGCTGGGGTGTCTGGGCACTTGTCAACGTTGTCGCAAACGCCATCGTTGTCGCTGTCGGAGCATACTTCAGCCGGTGCTGGAACTGGAGCAGCAGCAGGCTTGGAGCCGCCACCGAAGTTCACACCGATACCGACGCTAGGAGCCCACTCGGTGTCGCCCTGGTCGATGTTGTACTGAGCTTCAACGCCAGCACGGGCGTAGAAGTTTTCAGTGAAGTACAGCTTGGCACCGCCGCCAACGTTGGCGAAAGTGGAGCGGTTACGACCCGAACCGTTCTGGCCAATGCTCTGGTCCGAGAAACCGGCAGAAACGTATGGACGGATCATGTCGCCTGGGTTGTTGAAGTGGTACAGAGCGTCCAGAGCGGTATCAGCGCCCTTTACGTTGCGACCATCATCTGCACGTACGTTGTGCACTTCGTCGTAGGCCAGACGCAGTTCTACGTCGTCGGTCAGGAAGTAACCAACCGAACCGCCGAACAGGTTGCCGTTGTTCTTGAAGTTACGATCGCTATCGTACTGTTCTTTCTTGGCGAAGCCTTCGATTTCAACTGCGCCTTGGCCTTGTGCCAGCGCGCCGAACGAAGTAGCGGCAATAAGAGAACCAATGGCCAAGCCCAAGGTGTTTTTCAGTTTCATCCGTTAAATCCCCATCTGGTGATTGTGAAGCAGTCCCGCAAACCGGGGGACAACTCGGCGGCAAGTCTATCAGAACTTGCCTACACGTAAGAGATATTTGCGCCGAACTAAGTTTCAGCAATGCCTGCAAATTTCTCACGCAATTTGTCTAGAGCGCGCTTGTACCGCATTTTTGTCGCACTCAAACCCATGTGCATGATGTCTGCGATCTCCTGAAACTCCAGCTCTGCGACAAAACGTAGCACCAGAATTTCACGGTCAATCGGGTTCACATACACCAGCCAGCGATCAAGTCCGCCCTTCTCCTCGGGTTTCGGCGCCTTTTCTTCAGACGCTTCCTCGAGGGGGTCCAGACTCAAAGCGTCCATCAAGCGACGCTTACGCCGTTCCTTCCGATACTGTGTGATGCACTCGTTGTACGTAATGCTGTAGAGCCACGTTTTGAACTTCGATTTGCCCTCGAAGTTCTTCAGGCCGTACAGCACCTTCAACATCACTTCCTGACAGACATCGTCTGCATCACGATCGTTCCCCAGATATCGTGCACAAACGTTAAATAATGTTCGCTGGTAACGCCGCATCAGTTCTTCATAGGCGCGCGTTACGTGAAACAGCTCGGAGTGCGAGCGCGCGACCAACTCCTCATCAGAGAGCTCGCGGGGGTCGTAGCGCGTGGAGAGCGATTGAGCTTTATTCAAAACAAGTCTGGCCGACAGTCAGGTCAATGTCCGCCGCAGCCCTTCAGGGCAATTTGCGGCGGCATACATTAGCAGGATTTGCCGGGTTAGCGGCTACTCACATGCTGCTCCAGGAGAATCCGATTCGAGAGAGAGACTAGCTCACCCTCGTCGGTCAGCACCGTGGTTTTCACCGTGCCGATCTCTTCGATCTGACCTTCGACCTCGCCAACACGCACTTGTTGCCCAACCTGATACAACTCACGCACATAGATTCCCGCAAGAATCTGACCGGCAATTTCCCGGCTTCCCAACCCCATGGCCAGCGCAACCGCCAGACCAACGGTAATCAAGACGATCACAATCACGTGGTTGAGCAGGTCTGTCTTGACCTCCAACTGGCTGATCGCAACCGAAATACTGATGATGATCACCAGGCCCTGGGCAATCCGCCCCAGGCCCGCGGCGTAATCCAGCCCCACGCCCTCTGCCGCGCCACGCACCAGCCCATTGGCCAGTTGCGCCAGCAAGACACCTACCAGCAGCACCAGCGCCGCGCCGAATACTTTCGGCACATACAGCGCCAGCATGTCCAGCGTAGCCGAAACTCGCTCAAGCCCAAGGGATTCTGCGGCAGAAACCAGAAAAATCAGCAGGACGAACCAATAGACAATTTTGCCGATCAGCGTCGAAATAGGCACCTGGAGGCCGGCGCGGGACAGCAACTTGGTCAGTCCGGTGCCGCCCATCAGGCGATCAAGGCCCAATTTGGCGAGCAATTTTGAGAGCAGCGTGTCCAGCAGCTTGGCCACGACAAAACCCAGCAGCAGCACAACCAGTGCGCCAAACAGGTTCGGAATGAAGTTCGCAACTTTGGTCCACAACGCAGTCATTGCAGTGACGAGGCTCTGAGTCCAGAGATCAAGTTCCATATTCAATCAGCCTTATCAGCAGTGCGAGCGGTAGGTTTACGCAGACGAGAAACCGGCGCGACATGGGCCGATCCGTTATTCAGGGCGATCATCAGCGCGGGCAGCCAACGGCCCAGCAGGCTGAACAGATCGCCGGCACCGACCTGGCGGTTGGCAGTTTTGAGCACGCGACCCAGGCACGCATCGTCGTCACGACTGGACGGCGAAGCTTTGAGCATGTCACGCAAAGACTGTTCAAACGGATCGTGCATACGCACCTCTCGTGATATCTGTGAAAGACGCGATCAAATTTGCTCGGGTCACATGGCTCATCATCAGACCCAGCGCAAACGTCGGAATAACCACCACTGCCCCAGCGCCACCAAGACCATCAACAGGCAGGCGATCAGAAAGCCGTAGGGGCTGGCAGAGAACGGAATACCGCCGACGTTGATGCCCAAAAGACCGGTCAGAAAACTCATCGGCAAAAAGATCCCGGTGATGATCCCGAAGCGGTACATCGTGCGGTTCATGCGCACGCTCAAACGCCGGTCTTCAGCCTCCAGGACCAGCCCCACGCGCTCCCGGGTCAATTCCAGCTCCTCGAGGTAACGGGTCAGGCTGTTGTTCAATTCGTTCCAGTAATCGCCATCGTCTTCGCAGAACCATGGCAGTTTTATCCGCGTCAGCTGACCGAAAATATCCCGCTGCGGCGCCAGAAAACGCTTCAGTCCAGCGGCCCTGCGGCGGATCTGCAAAACAGCCCCATGCTCAGGTGTATACCGTTCGTCGGCATCCAGCTTTTCTTCTTCCTCATCGACAACTTCCGAGAGGTCGCCGACCAGATCCTGCACTTTGTGAGTGAGGTATTGCGCCATATACAGGATCAGCTCGGAAGCGCTTCTCGGCCCTTTGCCGTCGGCCAGTTGTACCAACAACTCTTCAGTGGCGCGCAACGGCCGCAAACGCAGGGAAATAACCCGCTGGGCCGAACCGAAGATCCGCACCGAGACCATGTCTTCCGGCTCCGCGCCCGGGTTCAGGTTGACCCCGCGCAGAAACAGCAGCAGTTCAGAGTCCGGCAGCGGCAAAAGACGCGGTCGGGTGTTTTCTTCCAGCAACAAGTCGCAACTAAATTCACTCAGCCCGCTGGATTTACGCAGCCAGGTCTGGGTTTGCGGGTGACTGCGATCCCAGTGCAGCCACAGGCTTTCATGGGCCTGCAGCTGCAAGTCATCGAGTTCAGTCCGGGCTATCGAACGCGCACCGCCTTTACCGTCCAGCACCAGGGCATGTACCAGCCCCCACTGCGCGTTTTCTTCCTCGAACATCCTCACCCCTATTCTTGAAACAAAAAGCCGACAGCGCTTATTCAGGCATTTTCAGCGGGCTTGGCGAGATGATCACGCCGTTGTTATCCGCATAAACGTAGTGGCCCGGGTGAAAGGTCACGCCCGCGAAGGTCACGGCAACGTTGAGATCGCCAACACCGCGCCTGTCGGTTTTCATCGGGTGACTGGCCAGGGCCTGAACCCCCAGATCGGTTTGCGCGATGACGTCGACGTCGCGGATGCAACCGTAGATCACCAGCCCTTCCCAACCGTTGCTCGCGGCTTTCTCGGCCAGCATGTCGCCCATCAATGCGCGGCGCAGGGAACCACCACCGTCGACCACCAGCACCTTGCCGTTGCCCTTGAGCTCGACTTGCTCCTTGACCAGCGAGTTATCTTCGAAACATTTGATGGTCACGATTTCGCCGCCGAAAGAATCACGGCCACCAAAATTGCTGAACATCGGTTCCAGCACCTGCACCAGCTCCGGATAGGCGTCGCACAGGTCAGGCGTGAGGTAATGGTTCATCGAGAAACTCCTGTAACAAGGAAGACAATCGAGTATGCAGCATACTCGGGCCAAGGCTGGACGGTTGCAAATCGCTCCGATCGCACGAACACAGCGGCCGTATCAGTCACTCAAAGTGACCAGATCCGCTCAATGCGTCACATATTAGCCGCAAGCCGACCAGAGAGAAATGCCCTTGTTAGAGCATCAAGCTCAAATCGCTGTGGCCAAATCCGGCTTTTCACCCAGCAAAGGCGTCTGTTGATCCGTCAGCCAGCGCGCTACCAACGGCCAGACTTCAGTCTGTGCAGCCTTGCTGACCAGCATTTCCACGTGACCGAAATTATCGCCAAAGCCTTGCTCGCGGCCAAGGGTGATGAACTGCTTGTGCTCGGAGCCGACTTGATCGAACAGCTTATGGCAGGCCCAGGTCGGGTCCTGATGATCGCCCGCGGCGCTCACGGCCAGCACCGGCAACTGCACCTCGGCCAAACCCGCCCACCAGTCTTTGTCGGCATCGCCGAAACGGCCGAACAGCCCGTACCAACGCATGCTTTCCAGGGCCAGGCCTATCGGCTCGTCCTCCGGGCCGCGTTTGAGGCGTGAGCCCGACAGTTGGGCAAAACGCTTGAGAATGAAGCGCCCGCTCCATTCCACCGGTGGAAACTTCAACGGCCAGTAGGTACGACTGACCTGCGTACCGAAAAACGCCGCAGAAGCCACGACGGGCTCGCCCAGGTACTGGCCGCCCAATGCCGCAGCCAAAGTAATGCCGCCCAACGAATGGCCGATCCAGTGTGGGATCTGGCCGCTTTGCTCGCGCACGAACGCGCCAATGGCCGGCAAATCGTACCGCGCATAATCGGCGACGCTGTTCTGGCGATAGTTCTGGTTGCGCTGAGACAGGCCGTGACCGCGCATTTCCGGAATCCACACATCGAATCCCAGACGCGTCAGGTAAGCGCCCAGGCCCAAACCTTTGGGAGAGAACCAGAACCGCCGATTGGAAAAGCTGCCGTGCAACAGAATCACCGGCACGCCACGCACCGCCGGCTCATCGGCCATGCCCAGGCGCGTCACAGCCAGTTCGACGGTGCCGTCGGGGCTGTTGCCGGGTTTCAAACGATAGACATCTTCGCTCAGATCACCGCGCCGCTCGGCGCTGATCAGGGCGACAGGAAATAGGTTGCTGCTACTTTGCATATGCTCTTGCACAAAAAAGGGCGGCATCCAACGGAGCCCGCCCTACTTGAACCTTAAAGCCTCGGCCACTTGACCGAGGCTTCATTCACGAATCAGGCCGAAGCCTGACCTTCAGCCAGGAAGAACCAGGTTTCCAATACGGAATCGGGGTTCAGCGAAACGCTTTCGATGCCCTGCTCCATCAGCCACTTGGCCAGGTCCGGGTGGTCCGAAGGGCCCTGACCGCAGATGCCGATGTACTTGCCGGCCTTGTTGCACGCGGCAATGGCGTTGGCCAGCAGCTTCTTGACTGCAGGGTTACGCTCGTCGAACAGGTGCGCGATGATCCCGGAGTCACGGTCCAGGCCCAGGGTGAGCTGGGTCAGGTCGTTGGAGCCGATGGAGAAACCGTCGAAGAACTCGAGGAACTCTTCAGCCAGGATCGCGTTGGACGGCAGTTCGCACATCATGATCACGCGCAGACCGTTGTCGCCACGGGCCAGACCGTTTTCAGCCAGCAGATCGACCACCTGGCTCGCTTCGCCCAGGGTACGGACGAACGGCACCATGATTTCAACGTTGGTCAGGCCCATCTCGTTACGCACGCGCTTGAGGGCGCGGCATTCGAGCTCGAAGCAGTCACGGAACGATTCGCTGATGTAACGCGAAGCGCCACGGAAGCCCAGCATCGGGTTTTCTTCTTCCGGCTCGTAGAGTTTGCCGCCGATCAGGTTCGCGTATTCGTTGGACTTGAAGTCCGACAGACGCACGATGACCTTTTTCGGCCAGAACGCTGCCGCCAGGGTGCTGATGCCTTCGACCAGTTTGTCGACATAGAAGCCGACCGGGTCGTTGTAACCGGCAATGCGCTTGTCGACGCTGTCCTTGATTTCCTGCGGCAGGCCGCCGTAGTTCAACAGCGCCTTGGGGTGCACGCCGATCATGCGGTTGATGATGAATTCCAGACGGGCCAGGCCCACACCGGCGTTCGGCAGCTGCGCGAAGTCGAAGGCGCGGTCCGGGTTGCCGACGTTCATCATGATCTTGAACGGCAGCTCCGGCATGGCATCCACGGAGTTTTTCTTGATGTCGAAGCCCAGTTCGCCTTCGAAGATGTAACCGGTGTCGCCTTCAGCGCAGGAAACGGTCACGCCCTGGCCGTCTTTCAACAGCTGGGTGGCGTTGCCGCAACCGACCACGGCCGGGATGCCCAGCTCGCGAGCGATGATCGCCGCGTGGCAGGTACGGCCACCACGGTTGGTGACGATGGCGCTGGCGCGCTTCATGACCGGTTCCCAGTCCGGGTCGGTCATGTCGGAAACCAGAACGTCGCCCGGCTGGACTTTGTCCATCTCGGACACGTCCTTGATGATCCGCACCTTGCCGGCGCCGATGCGCTGGCCGATGGCGCGACCTTCCACCAGCACGGTGCCGGTTTCTTTCAACAGGTAACGTTCCATGACGTTGGCCTGGGTGCGGCTCTTCACGGTTTCCGGACGGGCCTGCACGATGTAGAGCTTGCCGTCGTCGCCGTCTTTGGCCCATTCGATGTCCATCGGGCACTTGTAGTGCTTCTCGATGATCATCGCCTGCTTGGCCAGCTCGCTGACTTCGGCGTCGGTCAGGCAGAAACGTGCCCGATCGGCCTTGTCCACGTCGATGGTCTTGACCGATTTACCAGCCTTGGCTTCGTCGCCGTAGATCATCTTGATGGCTTTGCTGCCCAGGTTGCGACGCAGGATGGCCGGGCGACCGGCTTCCAGCGTGCCTTTGTGGACGTAGAACTCATCCGGGTTCACCGCGCCTTGTACGACGGTTTCACCCAGGCCGTAGGCGCCGGTGATGAACACCACGTCACGGAAGCCCGATTCGGTATCGAGGGTGAACATCACGCCGGCGGTGCCGGTTTCGGAGCGGACCATGCGCTGCACACCGGCCGACAGGGCCACCAGTTTGTGGTCGAAGCCCTGGTGGACGCGGTAGGAAATGGCGCGGTCGTTGAACAGTGAGGCGAACACCTCTTTGGCGGCGCGAATGACGTTTTCGACACCACGGATGTTCAGGAAGGTTTCCTGCTGACCGGCGAAGGAAGCGTCCGGCAGATCTTCGGCGGTAGCGGAAGAGCGCACGGCCACGGCCATGTCAGGGTTGCCGGCCGACAGAGTGGCGAACGCGGTGCGGATCTCGGCGTTGAGTTTCTCGGGGAACTCGGCTTCCATGATCCATTGACGGATCTGGGCGCCGGTCTTGGCCAGGGCATTTACATCATCGACGTCCAGGGCGTCGAGGGCGGCGTGGATCTGATCGTTCAGGCCGCTCAGTTCCAGAAAATCACGATAAGCCTGAGCTGTCGTGGCAAAGCCACCGGGTACCGATACACCGGCACCTGCAAGGTTACTGATCATCTCGCCCAGGGATGCGTTCTTGCCCCCCACATGCTCTACATCATGGACGCCGAGCTTATCGAGGGAAACTACGTACTCTACCAAGGTGATCTCTCCACTAACTGTGTTGGAAAAGCTCAGAAGCCGGCGACTCGGGGGAGCCTTTGCCGGCTGTATGGCCTGGACCTGGAAAATAAGTGAGAATGCGGGCCATTGCCGGCCGACAAATCGCGCCTACTATATCCAAGAATCGATACTAGCTTAAGGCCCAAGGTGCAAATGAAACGATCTGCTTTCTTTATCTCCGATGGCACGGGTATTACCGCCGAAACCCTCGGCCAAAGCCTGTTGGCGCAGTTCGAAAACATTACCTTCAGCAAAATCATACGACCGTACATCGACGACGCTGATAAAGCGCGGGCCATGGTACAACAAATCAACAAAGCCGCCGAAAACGATGGTTTTCGTCCGATTATTTTCGACACCATTGTCAATCAGGACATTCGTGAGATTCTCGCAACGTCGAATGGTTTCATGATCGACATTTTCTCGACCTTCCTGGCGCCCCTTGAACAGGAGCTGACCGAGCATTCTTCCTACACCGTCGGCAAATCCCACTCCATCGGCCACAACTCCAATTACATGGAGCGCATCGAGGCCGTGAACTTCGCCCTCGACAATGACGATGGCGCCCGCACGCACTATTACGACAAAGCTGATCTGATACTAGTAGGCGTGTCGCGATGCGGCAAAACACCGACGTGTTTGTACATGGCCATGCAATTCGGTATCCGTGCGGCCAATTACCCGCTGACCGAAGACGACATGGAGCGCCTGCAACTGCCGACCGCCCTGCGCGCCCATCAGCACAAGCTGTTCGGCCTGACCATCGATCCGGACCGCCTCACCGCGATCCGCAACGAACGCAAGCCCAATAGCCGTTATTCGAGCTACGCGCAGTGCGAGTTCGAAGTGCGCGAGGTGGAGAATCTGTTCCGACGCGAGAACATTCCCCACATCAATTCCACGCATTTCTCCGTGGAAGAGATTTCGGCGAAGATTCTGGTGGAGAAAGGTGTGGAGCGGCGGTTCAAGTAGATAGTCGGCGGCAGTTATGCCGCCTTCGCGGCCAGCTAGATCACAAACAAATCCACAAACCGGTTCACCGGCGTCGCCTCAAGTGCTGCCGGGTCCTTGCACAGCGCAAGGATCTCGGCGCTTCGCTGAGCCGTGAAACGTGTTACCAGATTGGCCTTGAATTTTTCTTCCAGCAACGGAATGCCATCAGCACGGCGCCGGCGATGACCAATCGGGTACTCCACCACCACGTTATCGGTGCTGGAACCATCCTTGAAGAACACCTGCAGCGCATTGGCGATGGAGCGTTTGTCCGGTTCCAGGTATTCGCGGGTGAAACGCGGGTCTTCGACAATGACCATCTTGTCGCGTAGCACATCGATAATCGGGTGCGCGGCGTGGAAGTCGTCTTCGTACTGCTCAGCTACCAGATTGCCGAATACCAGAGGCACGGCGGTCATGTACTGGAGGCAGTGATCGCGGTCCGCGGCGTTGGCCAGCGGGCCGACCTTGGAGATGATACGGATCGCTGATTCGTGGGTGGTGATAACGATCCTGTCGATTTCATGCAGGCGATTCCTGACCAATGGATGCAGGGTGACGGCTGCCTCGCAGGCCGTTTGCGCGTGGAACTCGGCGGGGAAGCTGATCTTGAACAGCACGTTTTCCATCACATAGCTGCCGAACGGCCGGGAAAAACTGAAAGCGCGTTTGCCTTCAGGCTTGAGCCCCAGGTCGCTGTTAGTGTGGCTGAACAGTACATCGTAGAAACCCCATTGCTTGGCGGTCAGTACGCCGGGGATGCCCATCTCACCACGCATCGCAATGTCCGCCAGACGCACGCCCCGACTGGTCGCGTCTCCGGCCGCCCAGGATTTACGCGATCCGGCGTTCGGCGCATGCCGGTAAGTGCGCAGCGCCTGGCCGTCAGCAAAGGCATGGGACAACGCCGACAGCAGTTGCTCGCGATTGGCGCCCATGAGTTTGGCGGTGACGGCGGTCGAGGCGACTTTCACCAGAATCACGTGATCGAGACCGACGCGGTTGAACGAATTTTCCAGGGCGATCACGCCTTGAATCTCGTGCGCCATGATCATGGCTTCCAGCACAGCGCGAATGGTCAACGGGGCGTCGCCATTGGCCAGGCGCTTTTGTGACAGGTGGTCGGCCACCGCGAGAATACCGCCGAGGTTATCGGACGGATGGCCCCATTCGGCGGCGAGCCAGGTGTCGTTGTAATCGAGCCAGCGGACGATGCAGCCAATGTCCCAAGCGGCCTTGACCGGGTCGAGACGATAGCTGGTGCCGGGCACACGGGCGCCGAAAGGAACGACAGTGCCTTCGACGATCGGGCCCAGGTGTTTGGTGCATTCAGGAAAACGCAGGGCCAGCAGACCGCAGCCGAGGGTGTCCATCAGGCAATTGCGGGCGGTATCAAGCGCCTCGGGAGAGTCGATTTTGAAGTTCAGGACGTAGTCGGCGATGTCCTGCAGGACGGTGTCGTAGTCGGGGCGGGTGTTCAGGTCGACGTTGGCGCTCATGTTCGATTCACTCGGTCAGTGGTTCGTTGATGGGACCTCGGTTCAGGGTAGTCTCTGTCAGTTACTACTTTCTTATTTTGGCAACAGGATCAAATGTAGGAGCTGCCGAAGGCTGCGATCTTTTGATCTTGATCCTGAAAAGCAAAATCAAAAGATCGCAGCCTTCGGCAGCTCCTACGGGGGATACATCAAGCTAGAAAGAATCCCCCGGCACGCGAACGTAACCTTCCATCAATACCCGCGCACTGCGGCTCATGATGGCTTTTTTCACCGTCCACTCACCGTTGACCTGAGAGGCCTCGGCGCCCACGCGCAAGGTGCCGGACGGATGGCCGAAGCGCACGGCGTTGCGTTCGATGCCGCCTGCTGCCAGGTTGACCAAGGTGCCGGAAATCGCCGCCGCCGTGCCGATCGCCACCGCTGCCGTGCCCATCATGGCGTGGTGCAGCTTGCCCATGGACAACGCGCGCACCAGCAAATCAATGTCGGTGGCAGCGATCTTCTTGCCGCTGGAGGCGACGTAATCCGCCGGCTTGGCGACGAACGCCACCTTCGGCGTGTGCTGACGCTTGGCGGCTTCGTCCAGATGCTGAATCAGCCCCATGCGCAGCGCGCCGTAAGCGCGGATGGTTTCGAACATCGCCAAAGCCTCCAGGTCACTGTTGATCGCGCCCTGTAACTCGGTGCCGCTGTAGCCAATGTCTTCGGCGTTGATGAAAATCGTCGGGATACCTGCATTGATCAGGGTTGCCTTGAGCGTGCCGACACCCGGCACTTCGAGGTCATCCACCAGATTGCCGGTGGGGAACATCGAACCACCACCACCCTCTTCTTCCGCCGCCGGGTCGATGAATTCGAGCTGCACTTCGGCGGCCGGAAAGGTCACGCCGTCGAGTTCGAAATCGCCGGTTTCCTGCACCTCGCCGTTGATGATCGGCACATGAGCGATGATGGTCTTGCCGATGTTGGCCTGCCACACACGCACCACCGCCACACCGTTGTGCGGAATGCGGCTGACGTCGACCAGCCCATTGCTGATGGCGAACGAACCGACCGCCGCCGACAGGTTGCCGCAGTTACCGCTCCAATCGACGAAGGGCTTGTCGATGGAGACCTGACCGAACAGGTAATCGACGTCGTGATCAGCCTTGATGCTTTTCGACAGGATCACGGTTTTGCTGGTGCTGGACGTCGCGCCGCCCATGCCGTCGATTTGCTTTTCGTACGGGTCAGGGCTGCCGATCACGCGCAGCAATAATGCATCGCGAGCCGGACCGGGAATTTGCGCCGCTTCGGGCAAATCCTTGAGGCTGAAGAACACGCCTTTGCTGGTGCCGCCACGCATATAGGTGGCAGGGATTTTTATCTGAGATGCGTGAGCCATATTGATCCTGTATGGCCAGCGCGGGACTTGAAATCCCGCGCGGCTCGTCGTGTTAAACGGCAACCGCCGACTCTTCGAGGAAGTCCTGAGCGAAACGCTGCAACACGCCGCCGGCCTCGTAGATCGACACTTCTTCGGCGGTGTCGAGGCGGCAGGTCACCGGCACTTCGACGCGTTCGCCGTTCTTGCGGTTGATCACCAGCGTCAGCGTCGCGCGCGGAGTGCGATCACCGATCACGTCATAGGTTTCGCTGCCGTCTATTCCTAAGGTTTTACGATCAGTGCCCGGCTGAAACTCCAGCGGCAGCACGCCCATGCCCACCAGGTTGGTGCGGTGAATGCGCTCGAAGCCTTCGGCGGCAATCGCTTCCACACCTGCCAGACGCACGCCTTTGGCCGCCCAGTCCCGGGACGAACCCTGGCCGTAGTCGGCGCCTGCGATGATGATCAGCGGCTGCTTGCGTTCCATGTAGGTTTCGATGGCTTCCCACATGCGCATCACTTTGCCTTCCGGCTCGACCCGCGCCAGCGAACCCTGCTTGACCTTGCCGTTTTCCTGCACCATTTCATTGAACAGTTTCGGGTTGGCGAAGGTTGCGCGCTGCGCGGTCAAGTGGTCGCCGCGGTGCGTGGCATAGGAGTTGAAGTCCTCTTCCGGCAGGCCCATTTTCGCCAGGTACTCACCCGCCGCGCTGTCGAGCATGATCGCGTTGGAAGGCGACAGGTGATCGGTGGTGATGTTGTCCGGCAGCACCGCCAGCGGGCGCATGCCCTTGAGCGGACGCGCCCCGGCCAGCGCGCCTTCCCAGTACGGCGGACGACGGATGTAGGTGCTCATCTCGCGCCAGTCGTACAGCGGTGTGACCTTGGGACCGGTGTCTTCGTGGATGGCGAACATCGGAATGTACACTTGGCGGAACTGCTCCGGCTTGACCGAGGCCTTGACCACCGCATCGATTTCTTCGTCGCTCGGCCAGATGTCTTTCAGGCGGATTTCCTTGCCATCGACCACACCCAGTACATCTTTTTCGATGTCAAAACGGATGGTGCCGGCGATGGCATAAGCCACCACCAATGGCGGCGATGCGAGGAACGCCTGCTTGGCGTACGGATGAATCCGGCCGTCGAAGTTACGGTTGCCGGAGAGTACGGCGGTGGCGTACAGGTCGCGGTCGATGATCTCTTGCTGGATCACCGGGTCGAGTGCGCCGGACATGCCGTTGCACGTGGTGCAAGCGAAGGCCACGACGCCGAAGCCGAGTTGCTCCAGCTCTTTGGTCAGGCCAGCTTCATCCAGATACAGCGCCACGGTTTTCGAACCGGGTGCCAGGGACGACTTGACCCATGGCTTGCGGGTCAGCCCAAGCTTGTTGGCATTGCGCGCCAGCAGGCCAGCGGCGATAACGTTGCGCGGGTTGCTGGTGTTGGTGCAGCTGGTGATGGCGGCGATGATCACCGCGCCGTCCGGCATCTGGCCCGGCACGTCGTCCCACTGGCCGGAGATACCTTGGGCCGCGAGATCGGACGTGGCGACACGGGCGTGCGGGTTGCTCGGGCCAGCCATGTTGCGCACCACCGAGGACAGGTCGAAGCTCAGCCCACGCTCGTACTGCGCACCCTTGAGGCTGTCAGCCCACAGGCCGGTCTGCTTGGCGTAGTTCTCGACCAGCTGCACTTGCTCGTCTTCACGGCCGGTTAGTTTCAGGTAGTCGATGGTCTGCTGGTCGATGTAGAACATCGCCGCGGTGGCGCCGTATTCCGGGGCCATGTTGGAAATGGTCGCGCGGTCGCCGAGGGTCAGGTTTGATGCGCCTTCACCGAAGAACTCCAGCCATGCGCCAACGACTTTTTGTTTGCGCAGGTATTCGGTCAGCGCCAGCACCATGTCGGTAGCAGTGATGCCCGGTTGCAGTTTGCCAGTGAGTTCGACGCCGACGCTTTCCGGCAGCCGCATCCACGACGCGCGGCCGAGCATCACGCTTTCTGCTTCCAGGCCGCCGACGCCAATCGCGATCACGCCCAGCGCATCGACGTGTGGCGTGTGGCTGTCAGTGCCGACGCAGGTATCAGGGAAAGCCACGCCGTCGCGCACCTGGATCACTGGCGACATTTTCTCCAGGTTGATCTGGTGCATGATCCCGTTGCCCGGTGGGATCACGTCGACGTTCTTGAAGGCTTTCTTGGTCCAATTGATGAAGTGGAAACGGTCTTCGTTGCGACGGTCTTCGATGGCGCGGTTCTTCTCGAACGCCTCGGGATCGAAGCCGCCGGACTCGACGGCCAGCGAGTGATCGACGATCAATTGCGTTGGCACCACCGGGTTCACTTGCGCCGGGTCGCCGCCTTGCAGGGCGATGGCGTCACGCAGGCCGGCGAGGTCCACCAGAGCGGTCTGGCCGAGAATGTCGTGGCACACCACACGCGCCGGAAACCATGGGAAGTCGAGATCACGTTTGCGCTCGATCAGTTGTTTCAGGGAATCGGTGAGCGTGGCCGGGTTGCAGCGACGCACGAGGTTTTCCGCCAGCACGCGGGAGGTGTACGGCAGGGTGTCGTAGGCGCCTGGCGCAATGGCATCGACCGCCGCACGGACGTCGAAATAATCCAGAGAGCTGCCGGGCAGCGATTTGCGGAATTCAGTGTTCATCGTCAGGACTCGGTCACGGTAATTTCAAAAGGTGGGCGCCTGGCACCGGGCTGGATCCCGACCTCTGTAGGAGCGAAGCTTGCTCGCGAAAGCGGTGTAACAGGCGACATCAATGTTGAATGTCGGTCCGTCTTCGCGAGCAAGCTTCGCTCCTACAGGGTTCCCGGTTCCTTCAGTAACCAGTACCGGCGCCCTCCCCGGTCAGCGTTGTTCGATTGGCACGAACTTGCGCTGTTCGACGCCGACGTACTCGGCGCTCGGACGGATGATGCGGTTGTGGCCACGTTGCTCGAACACATGCGCCGCCCAGCCGGTCAGGCGTGAGCAGACGAAAATCGGTGTGAACAACTTGGTCGGGATGCCCATGAAGTGATACGTCGAGGCATGGTAGAAGTCGGCGTTCGGGAACAATTTCTTCTGCTCCCACATGGTCTTGTCGATGGCTTCGGAGACCGGGAACAACACCGTGTCGCCCACTTCATCAGCGAGTTTTTTCGACCAGCCCTTGATCACCTCGTTGCGCGGATCGTTGTCCTTATAGATCGCGTGACCGAAGCCCATGATCTTGTCTTTGCGCGCGAGCATGTCGAGGGTGCCTTTGATCGCCTCTTCCGGCGACGAAAAGCGCTCGATCATTTCCATCGCCGCTTCGTTGGCGCCGCCGTGCAGCGGGCCGCGCAGGGAGCCGATGGCGGCGGTGACGCAGGAATACAGATCCGACAGGGTCGAGGCGCACACCCGGGCGGTGAAGGTCGAGGCGTTGAATTCGTGTTCCGCGTAGAGGATCAGCGAAACGTTCATCACCTTGACGTGCAATTCGCTCGGCTTCTTGTCGTGCAACAGGTGCAGGAAATGGCCACCGATGCAGGCTTCATCGGTCACGCAATTGATGCGTTTGCCGTCGTGGCTGAAGCGATACCAGTAGCACATGATCGCCGGGAACGCGGCCAGCAGGCGGTCGGTTTTGTCGTGCTGCTCGGAGAAGTCTTTCTCCGGCTCGATGTTGCCCAAAAACGAGCAGCCGGTGCGCATCACATCCATCGGATGGGCGTCGGCGGGGATGCGCTCCAGCACTTCTTTCAGCGCTTGCGGCAGGTCGCGCAGCTTGCTCAGTTTCTGGGTGTAGGCGGCCAGTTGCGCCTGGGTCGGCAGTTCGCCGTACAGCAGCAGGTAAGCCACTTCTTCGAACTGTGCGTCTGCCGCCAGTTCGCGAACGTCATAGCCGCGATAGGTCAGGCCGGCACCCGACTGGCCCACGGTGGACAGTGCGGTTTGCCCGGCAACCTGGCCACGGAGCCCGGCGCCACTGAGTACTTTTGCTTCGGCCATTGCTGTCTCCAGTTTTCTTGAATTTGTTAGGGAATCGGCAAATTGTGATTCATCAGGTTATTGGGTGATGCCCAAAGATCGCAGCCTCGCTTCGCTCGACAGCTCCTACAGGAGCTGCGCGATCTTTTGATCTCTATTTCATTTCTTCGCCGCAAACAACGCATCGAGCTTCTGCTCGAACGTGTGGTAATCGATGCGATCGTAAAGCTCCATGCGCGTCTGCATGGTGTCGATGACGTTCTGTTGCGTGCCGTCGCGGCGGATCGCGGTGTAGACGTTTTCCGCGGCCTTGTTCATCGCGCGGAATGCCGACAACGGGTACAGCACCAGCGACACATCGGCAGCGGCGAGCTGCTCGGTGGTGTACAGCGGCGTCGCGCCAAATTCGGTGATGTTGGCCAGGATCGGCGCTTTCACGCGGCTGGCGAACAATTTGTACATCTCAAGCTCGGTGATCGCTTCCGGGAACACCATGTCAGCACCGGCCTCGATGCACGCGGCCGCGCGATCCAGCGCGGACTCCAGGCCTTCCACCGCCAGGGCGTCGGTGCGGGCCATGATCACGAAGCTGTCGTCGGTGCGCGCATCGACGGCGGCTTTGATGCGGTCGACCATTTCCTGCTGCGAGACGATCTCTTTATTAGGGCGGTGACCGCAGCGCTTGGCGCCGACCTGATCTTCGATGTGAATCGCCGCCGCGCCGAACTTGATCATCGACTTGACGGTACGGGCGACGTTGAACGCCGAGGAACCGAAACCGGTGTCCACGTCTACCAGCAGCGGCAAGTCGCAGACATCGGTGATGCGGCGCACGTCGGTCAGCACGTCATCCAGGCCGGTAATGCCCAGGTCCGGCACGCCGAGGGAGCCGGCAGCCACCCCGCCCCCCGAGAGGTAAATAGCCTTGAAACCGGCGCGCTTGGCCAGCAACGCGTGGTTGGCGTTGATCGTGCCGACCACTTGCAGCGGATGCTCGCTGGCGACCGCATCGCGGAAACGCTGGCCTGGAGTGCTCTTGTTGGAACTCATGACTCACCTCGTTCAGTGGCTGTCGGGTTAGCGCCGTCCTGGTAGTGACGGGCGATATTGCGTTTGGAGGCGCCGATGTGACGGCGCATCAACAACTCGGCCAGTTCACCGTCACGGTCGGCGATGGCGTCGAGAATGCGGTGGTGCTCGGCAAACGCCTGGCGTGGCCGATTAGGCGTGGTGGAAAACTGGATACGGTACATGCGCACCAGTTGATATAGCTCACCGCAAAGCATCTGGGTCAGGGTGCGGTTGCCGCTGCCCTGGATGATCCGGTAATGAAAGTCGAAATCGCCTTCCTGCTGGTAATAGCCGACGCCTGCCTGAAACGCCGCATCGCGCTCGTGGGTTTCCAGCACCCGGCGCAGTTCGTCGATTTCTTCAACGGTCATGCGTTCAGCCGCCAGACGGCACGCCATGCCTTCCAGGGATTCGCGAATTTCGTAGAGTTCCAATAGTTCGGCGTGGCTCAGCGACACTACCCGCGCCCCGACGTGCGGCACGCGAACCAGCAGGCGCTGGCCTTCCAGACGGTGGATCGCCTCACGCAGCGGCCCGCGGCTGATGCCGTAGGTGCGCGCCAGCTCCGGTTCGGAGATCTTGCTGCCCGGGGCGATCTCGCCCTTGACGATGGCCGCCTGAATGCGGCGGAAGACGTTTTCGGAAAGTGTTTCCGAGTCGTCCTGAACCGTGACCGGGGGATCGAGTTGATCCAACATATTGTCGACACCTTTAAAACCAATGCCGCAAAAACTAGCGAATAAGGCCAGTTACGTCAAAGGATAAATAGGTATTGTCGACAATCGTCTAATAACCGCTTGCACCATAACGAAGCAGCACCCCCGATTACAGCCGTCCGCCAGCGCTGGCGCCATAAAACCACCGTGCTAGAATGCCGCCCGCATTTGCTTGTCATCTGCATTGCCTGTCATAAAAAGCGGATAGGCATACGAGGGAGCTTGTGCAGCAATGCCAGGGCCTTGAATTGAAGAACGGACCGCTGCGCATCAGGATTTATGAGACTCAAGCTCTTCACCACATTTCTTTGTCTTCTTGGCCTGTCAGGTTTTGCCGCGGCAGGGGAAAAGACTGTGTATGGCCTCAATGAGTACGCTTCGCTGGACGGCATCAATCTGGAAGTCGCCGCCAAGCTCGACACCGGGGCGAAAACCGCCTCGCTCAGCGCCCGCGACATCAAACGTTTCAAACGCAATGGCGAATCCTGGGTGCGCTTCTATCTGGCCATTGACGCCGCGCACTCGCACCCGATCGAACGACCGCTGGCCCGTGTCAGCAAGATCAAGCGCCGGGCCGGTGACTACGACCCGGAAGAAGGCAAGAAGTACACCGCCCGTCCGGTCATCGAGCTGGATATCTGCATGGGGTCGGCTTTACGCAGTATCGAAGTGAACCTGACCGACCGCAGTGCCTTCCAATACCCGCTCCTGATCGGCTCCGAGGCGCTCAAGCGTTTCGATGCGCTGGTTGACCCAAGTCTTAAATACGCTGCTGGCAAACCTGCCTGCGCCACCGCCGCACATACCGCAGAGTAATTCCAATGCGCTCTCTTACCCTCCATCTGAAATTGCTGATCGCCATCCTGGTGGTGCTGGGCATTTCAGTTACGGCCTATCAGATTTTCGTGCTCGGTATTCCGGTGACTGAAGACGCCACCGATGACTTGTGGAACATCGACGCCAAGGTCGAGTTCGTTGCCAACGCCAAAGACCCGATCAAGATCCAGATGTTCGTGCCGCCGCTGAGCCGCGACTACGTGAGCCTTAACGAGAGTTTCATTTCCAATAACTACGGTGTGGCGGTGAACCGTGTCGACGGCAACCGCAAGGTCACCTGGTCGGCGCGTCGGGCCAAGGGCAACCAGACCCTTTATTACCGTCTGGTGCTGACCAAGCGCTACACCGGCGAAAAATCCAAGGTCAAAGGGGCGACCTTCCGCGACAGCATCGCCGTCGAAGGCCCGGAAAAAATCGCCGCCGAAGCCTTGCTCGCGCCGATCCGCCAGCATTCGGCCGACGTCGAAACCTTCATCGGCGAAGCCATCAAGCGTGTCAACAATCTCAACGACGACAACGTGAAACTGCTGCTGGCCGGTGATCCGTCCACCGTGAACAAAGCCAAAATCGTCGAACTGGTGCTGTCCATCGCCCACGTGCCGGTGGAAAAGGTCCACACCATCCGCCTGGTGGCCGATCAGCCGCAAATGCCTGAGCTCTGGTTGCGCAGCTTCAACGGCACCGACTGGCTGTACTTCAACCCGGAAACCGGCGAACAGGGCCTGCCAACCGACCGCTTGCTGTGGTGGACCGGCGATGAAAACCTGATCACCGTCGATGGCGGCAAGAAAGCGAATGTCACCTTCAGCCTGAACAACAGCGAAATGAACGCCATTCGCCTGGCCAAGCTGACCGACGAGAACTCCGACGCCAACTTCCTCGATTACTCGCTGTACGGTCTGCCGCTGGAAACCCAGCAGACCTTCATGATCATGGTGATGATCCCGATCGGGGTGCTGGTGATCCTGATCCTGCGCAACCTGATCGGCATCCAGACACTCGGCACCTTTACCCCGGTGCTGATCGCCCTCGCCTTCCGGGAAACCCAGCTCGGCTTCGGTATCGTGCTGTTTACCATCATTACGGCGCTGGGGCTGTCGCTGCGTTCCTACCTTGAGCACTTGAAACTGCAAATGCTGCCGAGGCTGTCGGTGGTGCTGACCTTCGTGGTGGTGCTGATCGCGGCGATCAGCCTGTTCAGCCACAAACTCGGGCTGGAGCGCGGGTTGTCGGTGGCGCTGTTCCCGATGGTGATTCTGACCATGACCATCGAACGCCTGTCGATCACCTGGGAAGAGCGCGGCGGCGGCCATGCCATGAAAGTGGCGATCGGCACGCTGTTCGCCGCCTCCCTGGGGCACCTGATCATGAGCGTGCCGGAGCTGGTGTACTTCGTGTTCACCTTCCCGGCAGTCCTGCTGATTCTGGTGGGCTTCATGCTGGCCATGGGTCGCTATCGCGGTTACCGCCTAACCGAACTGGTACGTTTCAAGGCTTTCCTGAAGGAGGCTGACGCCTGATGTTCGGTCTCTGGAAGACCTGGAAAGCCCTGGAGGCCCGGGGCATCATGGGGATCAATCGGCGTAACGCAGACTACGTGCTCAAGTACAACAAGCGCAGCCTGTACCCGATCGTCGATGACAAGATCATCACCAAGGAGCGCGCCATCGCCGCCGGCATCCACGTGCCGGAGCTGTACGGCGTGATCTCCACCGAGAAGGAAATCGACAACCTCGACGAGATCATCGGCGGACGCACCGACTTCGTGATCAAACCGGCCCAGGGCGCCGGCGGCGACGGCATCATTGTGGTTGCCGACCGGTTCGAGGGGCGCTATCGCACAGTGTCCGGCAAGATTATCGAGCATGAGGAACTCGAGCACCATATCTCGAGCATCCTCACCGGCCTGTATTCCCTGGGCGGGCACCGCGACCGCGCGTTGATCGAATACCGCGTGACCCCGGACCAGATCTTCAAAAGCATCAGCTATGAAGGCGTGCCGGACATCCGCATCATCGTGCTGATGGGCTATCCGGTGATGGCCATGCTGCGCCTGCCGACCCGCCAGTCCGGCGGCAAGGCCAACCTGCACCAGGGCGCCATTGGCGTCGGTGTCGACCTGGCCACCGGCCTGACATTGCGCGGCACCTGGCTGAACAACATCATCAACAAACACCCGGATACCACCAACGCGGTAGACGGCGTGCAACTGCCCTACTGGGACGGTTTCATGAAACTCGCCGCCGGCTGTTATGAGCTGTGCGGGCTGGGTTACATCGGCGTCGACATGGTGCTCGACCAGGAGAAAGGACCGCTGATTCTTGAGCTCAACGCCCGACCCGGATTGAACATTCAGATTGCCAACGATTGCGGGCTGACGTCGCGTACCCACGCGGTCGAAGCGCGACTCGAAGAACTGAAGGCGCGCGGGATCACCGAAACAGTGCAGGAACGCGTGGCGTTCGTTCAGGAATTGTTTGGGCATATTCCAGCGATTGAGGGCTGACCTGAGACCGAGGTGCGACATTCGCGGGCAAGCCTCGCTCCTACGGGGGTTAGCGTGGTCCTTGTAGGAGCGAGGCTTGCCCGCGAAGACGGCCCGACAGTCACCAGCACTCTCAACCCTGGCATCAACGGTTCAATCCCCGACATCCCCTCTAGGAGCAAATCCTGCAGAGGACTACAATCGCTCCCCCGCCTCGATGGCTGATCTGCCCCGCCCATGTTGACCTGCTCCGTACACCCGCTGCCCTATCGCACCAATCCCGCCGAGTACTTCGCGGCGATTCGTCATGCCCCCGGTGCCGTGCTGCTCGACAGCGGTCGGCCAAGCGCCGAGCGTGGGCGTTTTGACCTGCTCAGCGCCTGGCCGCTGGAGCAACTGGCGGTGTTGCCGGATGAAAGCGGCAGCCATTTCCTGCAACGCCTTCGCAACAACCTTACACGGCTCGGCGAAGCAACCGTCCCTGACGACCTGCCCTTCGCCGGCGGCCTGATCGGCTACCTGAGCTACGACTTCGGCCGGCATCTGGAAAACCTGCCGAGCCAGGCAAGGGACGATCTGCAATTGCCCGACGCACGTTTCGGGCTGTACGACTGGGCGCTGATCAGCGATCACCACCTGGCCACCAGTCAACTGGTGTTCCACCCGACGCTGATCGACAGCGAGCGACAACGGCTGATCGAACTGTTCACTCAACCCGCGACCGAGAACATCGAGCCGTTCAAACTGGACGGTCCGATGAGCGCCGACCTGAGCGCCGATGACTATCGGCAAGCTTTCGAACGCATTCAGCAGTACATCCAGGCCGGCGACTGCTATCAGGTCAACTTCGCCCAGCGCTTTCGCGCCCAATGCCAGGGCGATCCGTGGGCGGCCTATTGCGCGCTGCGGGCAGCCTGCCCGACACCGTTTTCCGGCTTCCAGAGCCTGCCCGACGGCGGCGCGGTGCTGAGCCTGTCGCCGGAACGCTTCGTCAAAGTCAGCGAACGCCACGTCGAAACCCGCCCGATCAAAGGCACCCGCCCTCGCGGTCTGACTGCTGCCGAAGATGCGGCGAACGCCGCCGAACTGCTGGCCAGCCCCAAGGACCGTGCGGAGAACCTGATGATCGTCGACTTGCTGCGCAACGATCTGGGTCGTACCTGCCGCATTGGCTCGGTACGGGTGCCGGAGTTGTTCAGCCTGGAAAGCTATCCGAATGTGCATCACCTGGTGAGCAGCGTCACCGGCGAACTGGCGGATGACAAGGATGCACTGGATTTGATCGCCGGCAGCTTCCCCGGCGGCTCGATTACCGGCGCGCCAAAGATTCGCGCCATGCAGATCATTGATGAGCTGGAACCGACGCGTCGTGGGTTGTACTGCGGTTCATTGCTGTATCTGGACGTACGTGGGGAGATGGACAGCTCCATCGCCATTCGCAGCTTGCTGGTCAAGGATGGGCAGGTGTGCTGCTGGGGCGGCGGCGGAATCGTCGCGGATTCGGACTGGCAGGCGGAATATCAGGAATCGATTACCAAGGTGAAGGTGCTGCTCGATACGTTGCAAAGCCTCTGATATCGGGCTTTTATGTGGCGAGGGAGCTTGCTCCCGCTGGGGTGCGAAACGCCCCCCAAACCAGACACTGCATATCGTCAGATATAACGCATGCGACTGCTGCGCAGCCGAGCGGGAGCAAGCTCCCTCGCCACAGATCGGGTTTACAGGCTCAGATTGCGGTTCGAAGCCTTGATGAACTCCTGCTTCAACTCGGCAAAGCTGTGCACCGCCGGGAACTGCGGGAACTCGCGAATCACATTGTCCGGCGCATGGAACAGAATCCCGGCATCCGCCTCGCCCAGCATCGTGGTGTCGTTGTAGGAATCACCCGCCGCAATCACTCGGTAGTAGAGGCTCTTGAACGCCAAAACCGACTGCCGCTTGGGATCTTTCTGACGCAACTGATAGCCCGTGACCCGACCGGCATCGTCAGTAATCAGACGATGGCAAAGCAACGTCGGGAAGCCCAGTTGACGCATCAGCGGCTGGGAAAATTCATAAAAGGTGTCCGACAGAATCACCACCTGAAAGCGCTCACGCAGCCAGTCGACAAATTCGCTGGCGCCTTCCAGAGGCTTGAGCATGGCAATCACTTCCTGGATATCAGATAGCTTCAGGCCGTGCTCGTCGAGAATCCGCAGGCGCTGCTTCATCAACACGTCGTAGTCGGGAATGTCCCGAGTGGTGGCCCTGAGGGACTCAATTCCGGTTTTTTCGGCAAAGGCGATCCAGATTTCCGGGACCAGCACACCTTCAAGATCCAGACAGGCAATTTCCACAAGACACTCCCATTGGTATTGTTTATGAGTAGAGCGAGCAAAGGACTGCCGAACTCTAGCGACTCGCCCCCCTCTGCGCAACGCAGAGGGCGCACCAGCCGCCGCAGGATTTTGTTACCATCGACGTATATAGAGCGCCCAGCGCCACCGACCTGTAGGAAGCCGCCCTGATGAGCCCATCGTTCGATGTCGTGGAACTCGCCACGACCTATGCCAACAAATCCGCCCAGGACATCCTGAAACTCGCGTTCGCCGAGTTCGGCGATGACCTGTGGATATCTTTCAGCGGCGCCGAGGATGTGGTGCTGGTGGACATGGCCTGGAAGCTGAACAAGAACGTCAAAGTGTTCAGCCTCGACACCGGCCGCTTGCACCCCGAGACCTACCGCTTCATCGAGCAGGTGCGCGAGCACTACAAGATCGATATCGAAGTGGTATCCCCGGACTACAGCAAGCTCGAACCTTTCGTGAAGGAAAAAGGCCTGTTCAGTTTCTACAAGGATGGCCATGGCGAGTGCTGCGGCATTCGCAAGATCGAGCCGCTGCGTCGCAAACTGTCTGGCGTGACCGCCTGGGCCACCGGCCAGCGTCGGGACCAGAGCCCGGGCACCCGCAGCGCCGTCGCGGTGCTGGAAATCGACACCGCGTTTTCCACCCCAGAACGTACCCTCTACAAGTTCAACCCGTTGGCACAGATGACCAGCGAAGAGATCTGGGGTTACATCCGCATGCTGGAGCTGCCGTACAACAGTCTGCATGAGCGCGGGTTCATCAGCATTGGTTGCGAGCCTTGCACCCGTCCGGTGCTGCCGAACCAGCATGAGCGCGAAGGTCGTTGGTGGTGGGAAGAAGCCACGCAGAAAGAATGCGGGCTGCATGCCGGGAACATCATCAGCAAGTCCAAAGCTTAAGAGATCGCAGGCTTCGCCAGTTCCTACAGGGGAATGGTGTTCATTTGTAGGAGCTGCCGCAGGCTTCGATCTTTTGATCTTAAAAATGTGTACATATAAATGTCACCATCAGTGCCATATCTGTGTGCACTTTTAGTTTCGGCGCCCCCAAAAGTTACATTCCACAGTCCTGACTTTCTCAGTCAACCACGGTGACATCGGGCCGCAAAACCACCTCGCTATAAGGACTTTCCATGCGAATTCTCGTGGTCAACGTCAACACCACCGAATCCATTACCCAGGCCATCGCCCGTCAAGCGCAGTCCGTGGCCGCGCCCGGCACGGAAATCATCGGTCTGACCCCGCATTTCGGCGCCGACTCCATTGAAGGCAATTTCGAAAGCTACCTGGCCGCCATCGCCGTGATGGACCGGGTCATGTCCTACGACCAGCCCTTCGATGCGGTGATCCAGGCTGGTTATGGCGAGCACGGCCGCGAAGGTTTGCAGGAGCTGCTCAACGTGCCGGTGGTGGACATCACCGATGCCGGCGCCAGCACCGCGATGTTCCTCGGCCATGCCTATTCGGTGGTCACCACGCTGGACCGCACCGTGCCGCTGATCGAGGATCGCCTCAAACTCTCCGGGCTCTGGGATCGTTGTGCGTCGGTGCGGGCCAGTGGGCTGGCGGTGCTGGAGCTGGAGTCCGATCCAGAACGTGCGCTGGAGGCGATTGTCCGCCAGGCGGAATTGGCGGTGAGCGAGGACAAGGCCGAGGTGATTTGCCTGGGCTGTGGCGGCATGGCCGGGCTGGATGAGCAGATTCGTCAGCGCACCGGCGTACCGGTGGTGGATGGCGTGACGGCGGCGGTGACCATTGCCGAATCGCTGGTGCGGCTGGGGTTGTCGACGTCGAAAGTACGGACGTATGCGACGCCGCGGCCGAAGACCATTATTGGTTGGCCGGGACGGTTTGGGCGGTAGACCGCGTTATCGTTCTTTGCGGGCAAGCCACGCTCTCACAGGCTTTTGCATCATTCCGTGGGAGCGTGGCTTGCCCGCGATGGCCTCCCCTCGGTCCCAAGCCGGGCTCAAACTGCACTAAACCGCTGCCCCAACCCCTGCTCGGCAAACTGTTCAATGATGAAGTCGACAAACGCCCGGGTCTTGCCTGGTAGCAATTTGTGCTCGGCGTAATAGATGGAGATGTTGCCATCGTCGACGTACCAGTCGGGCAACACCCGCTGCAAGGTCCCGGCGTCCAGATAGCCCACGGCGAATGGCATGCTCACCAATGCAATGCCCAAATCCTGGGCCGCCGTGGCGCAGGCCGCTTCCGAATCGCTCATGGTCATCCGCGCCTTGAGCGTCAGCGGGCTGTGTTGCCGGTTGCGGCTGGTCAACTGCCAGGAACGCACGCGCCCCGTCTGCGGCGACCGTATCAGGATGCCATCGTGGTGCTGAAGGTCGTCGGGCTCGATGATTGCCTCGTGCCCCGCCAGGTATTCGGCTGAAGCTACCAACACTCGATGGGCGGGCGTCAGCTTGCGTGCCACCACGCCCTGGGGCAGTTCGAATCCACCACCAATCGCCGCATCGAACCCCTGGCCGATCAGGTCGACCTGACGGTTGTCGAAATGCCAGTCCGGGTTGATCGCCGGAAAGCGCCGCAAAAACTCTCCGAGCAACGGCACGATGTACAAGCGCCCGAACACCGTGCCCATGCTGACCTTCAGCGTTCCCGCCGGACGTCCTTCGGCACTGGCCAGGTTGGCCACGGCATTCTGGATCGTGTGCAGGCTGGCGCTGACTTCGCCGAGAAACAGCTGGCCGGCCTCGGTCAGCGTCAAGCTACGCGTGCTGCGCTGGAACAACCGCACACCGAGTCGCGCCTCCAGCTTGGCGACACTCTTGCCCACCGCCGCCGGTGTCAGGCTCAAACGCCGCGCGGCTTCGGCGAAGCTGCCGACCTCGGCGCTGCGCACGAAGCATTCGATACTGCTGAAGGTTTCCATAAGCGCCACTATAAACTTCTGGTTTACACAGACTATAGCAATCACGGTCTACCCGCAGGGTAATGCGAAGCCGATACTCGACTCCAACAACAAGGCAGCCCGCCTTGAACTTCTGGAGATCGACATGACCACTCAACACCTCAGCGGTAAAGTAGCTCTGATTCAAGGCGGTTCACGCGGCATCGGTGCTGCCATCGTCAAACGCCTGGCCGCAGAAGGCGCAGCCGTCGCCTTCACCTATGTCAGCTCTACCGCCAAAGCCGAAGACCTGCAAAACAGCATCATCACCGCCGGCGGCAAAGCCCTGGCCATCAAGGCCGACAGCGCCGATGCCGTCGCCATTCGCAATGCCGTCAACGCCACCGTCGAAGCCTTCGGTCGCCTGGACATCCTGGTCAACAACGCAGGCGTTCTGGCCATCGCACCGCTGGAGGACTTCAAACTCGAAGATTTCGACCAGACCCTGGCCATCAACGTACGCAGCGTGTTCATCGCCACCCAGGAAGCTGCCCGACACATGACCGAAGGCGGTCGCATCATCAACATCGGCAGCACCAATGCCGAGCGCATGCCCTTCGCCGGTGGCGGCCCGTATGCCATGAGCAAATCGGCGCTGGTCGGCCTGACCAAAGGCCTGGCACGCGACCTCGGCCCACGGGGTATCACCATCAACAACGTGCAACCGGGCCCGGTCGACACCGACATGAACCCCGCCAGCGGCGACTTCGCTGATAGCCTGATCCCGCTGATGGCCGTGGGTCGTTACGGCAACGTGGAAGAAATCGCCAGCTTCGTCGCTTATCTCGCAGGTCCCGAAGCTGGCTACATCACCGGTGCCAGCCTGACCATCGACGGTGGTTTTGGCGCCTGATACACCGCCCGACTGAAACAAAAACGCTGGCAATCGATTGCCGGCGTTTTTTTGTGTCAGGGGCTTTTGTCTCAGGGACTACCGAATGATCAGGCCCACTCAAGCGCCGGCAAGCCACATGCGCTGGGCTTGAACGCCTTCAACGTACGAAGAATGCCATCGGCGTGTGCGTATTTTTCGTCGGCCATCGCCGCATCCGGGACCGCAATGGCGGTCATCCCCGCAGCTTTCGCCGCAGTGACGCCGAACGGCGAATCCTCGAATACCAGGCAATCCTGGGGCGCGACCCCAAGGCGTCGCGCCGCTGTCAGAAAAATATCTGGCGCCGGTTTCGCCGCACCCACTTCCGGGTCGTCAGCGGTGACGATGAAGTCGAACAGCGCGAACCAGTCGCGGTGCAAGGTGGTTTTCTGACCAAACGACTGACGCGACGAGCTGGTACCCACCGCGATAGGAATGTTGTTGGCCTTCAAGTGCCGAACCAGCTCCTCTGCGCCGGGCATCGCCAGCGCTGTCGGAAAGCGCTCGCGCATCAGCGGCTCGCGGATCACCAGAAACTCTTCGGCGGTGATCGGCAGGTCCAGCGCCTCGACCACATAGCGCGCCAGATCACCCGCACCACGGCCGATGATGTTCTGTTTGACGCTCCAGTCGAAGGTCCGCCCATAACGTTCGGCAATGATGGACGTGACCTCGGTGTAAATGCCCTCGGTGTCCAGCAGCAAACCGTCCATATCGAAAATCACGGCCTTGATCGGACCGAACTCATCCAGGGGTGCATTCATCGCATCTGATCCGTTATCTCATGACATCTCAGGGCGGCTCGGGTACGGCCGGATCCGCGATGGATTAAAGGGTTCAGCAGCATAGCGAGCGCAATTGGTCGAGAGCAACGGGCAATGCCTGGCGGATACAAAATCCTGTTCCGAGGGGCCCGCGATGATTTAGCGATTTCCCCTACACCAAACACCTCCTTTCCCGACTTCTTTCCTTTTTGATCCCCCGCAAAGTCTCTCGCTCCACATTGATCAGCGCGAGGGATTGCGAATGTTCGAACCTGACAAGGTCCTGGCCTTGAACAACGCCATCGGTCTGCTGGTGGTCGCCGCCATGAACCCCGAGCAGCCGAACATCGAAGCGCTGCTCAGTGATTTCCGACTCTGCCTCAACGACTACGAGGCCTGGGCGGAAAACTTTTGGACCGCTGGGGCGCTGAACGTCGAGCAAGTGTTCAAGGTCGGCAACGAAGTCCGGCTCAGCGCACCGAAGGACTCCACCGCGCCTGTCAGTTCGACACTCGCCATGTGCCCGGCCAGCGGTCCGTTGACCCTGGTGCATATGTTTGAAGCCGCGCGTTTCGTGCCAATCGGCGATACACCGGTGATGCTCGAGCCGGCTATCTCGCAGCGCAATGGTGAACTGACGTTCGGTGAGCCCGTCCACGCAACCATCGGCCCCAGCGGCATTCTCGAAATCCCCGAATGCTGGCGCGGCCATCGCTATCGCATCACCTTCTTTCCCAATGTTTCCACTGAACACGTCAAAGCGCTCTACGCCTCCTATCAGGGCGTGATCGGCGAGCTGGAAGGTTGGTTGCGCAACGAATGGACGAGCGAATTCGAGCCTTTATGGGCAGATTTTTCCAAAGCAGGTTTCACCCAACGCTACGGCCTGCTGCAACAGGCTGACTGGCACGGTTTCGAGCGTTCGCTGCACGGCTTGTGGGATGACGTGAAGCAGGTCTACGCCCTGGTGGCGGACCTGCAAGGCAGCAGCGAAAAACTCCTTGAGTACCTGACACAAGGTGAACTTGAGACGCTGCTGAACGCTTCGGCTGAAACCATTGCCAATGTGTTGCTGATGTTGAGCGATGAGCCGTTGATGTTCATCCATCTCGCAGCCTTCACCAGTTGGCTGAGGATGTTGCCGCCGCAGTACATCGCTGAAGTCGTGGCACAAGTTCGCACGGAACTATTGATCAGTTTCCTGCTGGTGCGTCTCACAGGTCCTACGGGCCTGAAGCTCGGCATGAGCGCCAAAGTGCTGGACAAGATCCAGTCCCAGCGGGCCCGGCAGTGGCTGGCTGCAGCCAGTTTGCGACTGACCGAACTGACGGCCAAATCCGACCTGACAGCCCACGCCAGCGCGCTCAAACCGCTCATGGTCAGCGCGCGCAATGCACCGCTGAAACCTGCACCAACGGTTCCGCTGCAGATCAGCGCCGGCAACTCACCGGCTGTGCAGGTGAACAATCCGCTCGCCATTGCCCGCGACAAGTCTGCAGCCATGACCCGATTGGGTCGTCACGAACCTCACGACAATGCACCGAATCAAGCGAAAAACCCCAATGGCGACAGCGCCGATTGCGCGGCACTGACCTGCACGAACGGCTGTCCTGTGTCGATGGTCAACGGCGAAGAACTGCTGACCCTGACCGACGGTGCGCTGGACGGGCTGCTGCCGTTCGACTTCACCCGGTTGTACCGTACCAGCGCGGTGGAGATCGATTGCGGGCTGGGCTGGGGCTGGAGTCATTCGCTGGCGCAGCGGTTGGAGCTGGGCGCTGAACAGGTCGTCTGGATCGACCAAGAAAACCGTCGAACGACGTTTCCGCTGCCGAGCGTCGAGCGCCCGGCAATTCATAACAGCCTGTCGCGGGCGGCGATTTACCTTGGGGACGAGCCGGAGGAATTGATTCTCGCGCTGGCCGGCGAGACGAGCCGGTTCTACCACTTTCATAACGGCCGGCTGACGGCGATCAGTGACGCCTACAACAACCGCCTGCGCATCACTCGCGACCGCCAGGATCGCATTCAACGCCTCGACAACGGTGCCGGTCGTGCCTTGCTGTTGCGCTACGAGCGCAGGCACCTGGTTGCCGTCGAATACCAGTCGTTTTGCCCCAGTGATGACTTGGGTGAAGCCTGGCGTACAGAGCAGACGCTGGCTTTCTACCGCTACGACGCCCGCCAGCGCTTGATCGAAGCGACCAGTGCCGCCGGGGAAAGCGAGCGTTACGACTACGACGACAACCACGTCATTTTGCAGCGGCAGCTGGCCGGTGGCGCGAGTTTCTTCTGGGAGTGGGAACGGTCCGGCAAGGCGGCACGCTGCGTACGGCATTGGGCGTCGTTTGCGCAGATGGATGCTCGTTATGTCTGGGATGACCAGGGCCGCGTCACCGTCCAAAACATCGACGGCAGCGAAGAGGTTTACGTCCACGACGACCGGGCGCGGCTGGTGCGCCGGGTCGAACTGGACGGCGGCGAACAGCTCAAGTCCTACGACGAGCAGGGCCGGTTGATCGCCGAGCAGGATCCGCTGGGCGCCGTCACTGAATACCGCTACGACGACGTCGGACGCTTGGTGGCGCTGATTCCGCCGCAAGACGAGCCGACGTCCTACGAATACCGCAACGGCTTCCTGCATGCGCGCTACCGCGGCCAAGCGGTGTGGAGGTATCAGCGCAACGCTCAGGGCGACGTCACCGAAGCGACCGATCCCGACGGGCACGTCACCCATTACCACTACGATCCTCAGGGGCGCTTGCTGTCGATCCGCTACCCGGACACCAGCCGGCATGTGTTCGTCTGGAATGCCTTGGGACAGTTGCTCGAAGAGACCTTGCCGGACGGTGGTCAACGGTGGTTTTCCTACGATGCACTGGGGCGGCAGATTAGCCGTCAGGACGAACACGGTGCCGTTACCCAGTACCAATGGGATGCCGTCGGCCGACTGATCCAGACGACGCTGCCCACTGGGGCCGTGCGCGGGTTCAGCTACAACGCCTACGGCAAGATCACCGCCGAACGCGATGAACTGGGCCGCGTCACTCGCTACGAATACGCCGACGATTTGCATCTGGTCAGCCGCCGGACCAATCCCGACGGCACGCAATTGCGCTATCGCTACGACAACGCGCAGCTGCTGCTCACAGAAATCGAGAACGAATCCGGCGAACACTATCAGCTGGACTACACGCCTAACGGATTGATCCGCCAGGAAACCGGTTTCGACGGCCGCCGCACTGCCTACGTCTACGACCTCAACGGTCATCTGCTGGAAAAAACCGAGTTCGGCGATGACGACTCGCGGCTGATCACCGGCTATCAACGGGATGCGGCCGGGCGCTTGCTGGTCAAAACGCTGCCCGATGGCATCCAGGTTAAATACCGCTACGACTCGCTGGGCCGGCTGCTCGGCGTCGATGACGGCCACGATCACCCGCTGGAGTTTGAGTACGACCAGCAGGACCGGCTGATCACCGAACATCAGGGCTGGGGCACCTTGCGTTACGGCTACGACGCCTGCGGCCAGCTCAACCGCCTGCGCCTGCCGGACGGCAGCAAACTCGATTACCACCACACCAAGGGCGGTGCGCTGACGGCGATTGACCTCAACGGCGCGCGATTGACCTCGCATACGTTCCTCGCCGGTCGCGAACAACACCGCCAACAAGGCCTGCTACTCAGCGAATATGCCTACGACGAACAGGGCCGTCTGAAGGCCCACGCTGTCGGCCAGCACCAACATCCGCTCTACCGCCGCGACTATGCCTACAGCCTCAATGGCAGTCTCGACAGCATCGCCGACACCCGCCATGGCCAGCGCAGCTATCAATACGACCCGCTCGATCGCCTGATCCGCGTCCGCCACTCCCGCGACCAACAGCCGGAAAGCTACGCCCACGACCCAGCCGGCAACCTGCTGATGCAGGACCGCCCCGGCCCGACGACCATCAAAGGCAATCGCCTGTTGATGCAGGGCGATCGCCACTTCGACTACGACGCCTTCGGCAACCTGATCCGCGAACGCCGCGGCACCGCGCAGAAACTCGTCACCGAATACCGCTACGACTGCCAGCATCGGCTGGTCGGCGTCACTACGCCGGACGGTCGTTGTTCAAGTTACCGCTACGACGCCTTCGGCCGCCGCATCGCCAAAACCGTCGACGGCAAAACCATCGAGTTTTTCTGGCAAGGCGACCACCTCGTTGCCGAACGCAGCCAGGACCACCATCGCAGCTACGTCTACGAACCCGGCACCTTCCGCCCGCTGGCCATGCTCGACGGCAAAGGCCCGAGAAAAGCCTGTCCGTTCTACTACCAACTCGACCACCTCGGCACCCCGCAAGAACTCACGGACTACAGCGGCGACATCATCTGGGCCGCCCGGTACACCGCATATGGCCGCCTCACCCGCCTCAACCGCGACACCCACCAGGTCCTCGATCAACCGCTACGCTTTCAAGGGCAGTATTTCGACGCGGAAACCGGCCTGCATTACAACCGGCATCGCTACTACAATCCGGATGTCGGACGGTACCTGACGCCGGACCCGAGCAAGTTGGCGGGCGGGTTAAACGGCTATCAGTACACGCGCAATCCGGCGGGTTGGGTTGACCCGTTGGGGTTGAGTGAGTGTCCTGGGGGGATGGATGTAAGAAGCCGTCGTTTGGGGATGAGGATCCGGCGGGTAAGGCGGGGGTTGATGAGGGGGAGCCCGGAACCCCAAACCCAAAACAGGAGAACCATTATTTGTACCGTGGTGATGACCGAGAACCATGGGAAATTTTTGAAGCAGGATTTGAACCCTTGGGAGACAGCACAGATCTGTACATGCACGCATCGGATAACAGAAACCCTCCTAGTTACTTTGTCAGCACTTCGACAAGCGAAAACGAGGCAAAAAAATTTGCCACAGGCTACTGGATTGCCGACGGTTATGTATATGTACTGAAAAACATTAGCGGAATCGATGTAAATAAAGAACTTGGCATGATGTCACCACATCGGCGCGAGGTTGAAATAGCGATCCCGGGAGGAGTAAAAAATGACGACATTGTCGGTGCCACTCCCGTCCATGATGATGGTAGCTATAAGGGCTACTCAATACCCAACCCTTACAGGAAGCAGCCATGAAACCTATAGAAATACTAATAAACAATCATGGCGCCATAGAGTCAGCCATAATCGAATGCAACAGAAAAAAACCGACACTCACATTTACAATGCGAAGTGGCTTAACCAAAACTTATACAGCCTATGACCTTTATGTATGCTTCGGCATGTTAAGAGCCGAGCACCCTGAAATAAGATTTCTGTGCAAAGGAGCCAAATTAAATGTTCACCCTTCACGAATGTCCTCCCAAATGTCTAGCGGATTAGTCGCATACGAACTTAAACCTGGAAAACCCAGCGAAGAAGAGGACCTAGTACGAATTTTCGACTACGAAGACGAAAATATCACTAGCAATATTGAAGAACAAAAAACCTTTTATCAAAACTGGCTCGAATCATTGAAAATTACAACACCAAACAAAACCTAAAGACAACAGCCGCAGTTGATCACACCAAATAAAATTTGGCACATGGAGCAAATACAATTAAACACTACATAAAACTACAACTCGGGAACACCATTGAAACCGCAATTCTTGAAGAGCGTTTTAGCTCACTGACATTCACAATGGAAAATGGATTCAGAAAAACCTACACCGACCATGATCTGTATTTATGTCTGGCACAAATCCGACGAGACTTCCCAGAAATAAAATTTCTTTGCAAAGGAGCAAAGCTTAATGTATTCCCTTCACGAATGTGCTCTCAGATGAGCAATGGAGCTGTAGCTTATGAGATGACATTGGGAGAAGCAGCATCACGAGATCATATTGTTCACATTTTTGATTTCGAGGACAAGAACATCACCAATGACATTTCTGAACAAATAGAATTTTATCATCAATGGATAAGCCATTTTCGGCCAAGACAAATTAACTCAGTAAAAACTCATATCCAGTTTAAAGAAGACTAACTCATTTAGCCTACGCTAAAAAATCTTGACAGCAAACAAGATAAGTAATCCAAGGCGCAATTAATAGGACTCTCGGCGTTACGCTCATCTTTGCTAATATTCGCCCATCAGGGCCATCTTTAAATCCGAGCTGGAAATGGAATTTGGACAGCGTAGAGATTGCAATAATCAAAAATGGCAAGCGTCAATCCGCTGAGCTTCTCTGTGACTCAGAAAACCTGACCATTACTTTCGTCATGAAAAATGGATATCAACAATCATACGCAGGTGATAATTTTTACATTTGCCTAGGCCATATAAGAAAAGACCATAGTAATGTAACCTTCCTGTGCAAAGGAGCAAAAATAAACGTACACCCTTCCAGCATGTCCTCACAGATGACGCTTGGAGTAAAAGCATATGAACTTACACTAGGTAAATATGCAAAAAGGAATGACCTGGTAAATATTTTTGACTATGAAGAAAATAACCTTACCAACGATCCAGAGGTTCAACGAGACTTCTTTATGCGCTGGTTTGAATCAGATATTGAAGAGGAGTAGCGGTTGAAAAAAGAGGGCAGGAAACTTGGAACTCCAGTGCAAACACCAAACCCAGCTCGATGCTGGGCTCAGTGCAACGGTAAAGAATCTGACTTAGCCGCCCGAATTACCGGTTTTACCTACACCGCCTCCACTCCCCCCAGAACTACCTGATCCTCCAGACCCACTTCCAGAACCACTCCCCATCGACCCCCCACCACTCACCGACCCGCTTCCCTCCCCCGGGTTGATGCTACTCCCATTCGCATCACCGCCATTCCCACCACCAATAGTGTCCGGTGGCGGCAGCGCTTTCCCATCCGAGGTACCCGCATTCATTTCCGAGTAAGGCGGCATCCCGCCCTTATCGACCGGCGCGTCGCGACCAGTAGATTGAGCAAACGCCGCCAATGAACTGATCGACAATAAGCCGACTATCGTCAGCGCCGTCCATTTTGATCTGATCATGGAGCATCTCCTTTAAAGAGTGCTTTACCTGATCTCTGGTGGTGATCGCTTTTTAAAGGAGCCGCACAATCGACAATCGGCGATGCACCACCTCACAGGTTTCAGCTCGGTTCGCCCGAGGCGTCATCACCGGCGATGTCCGGGTCTTCCGGGTCGGCTTCCACATTCCCGCGCCTCACATCATCGGCGGGCAGCTGTTCCACAGCGGTGTCGTCATCGTCGGGCGGGCGCTGGTCACGGCGCAGGGAGTTGGTGGGCGAAGGCAGCGGATATTCGGGGGTATCGTCGATATCGGAGTCTTTCGGATCGGCGTTCATAACGCACCTCTCATTGGACCTGAAAAGCAGATCCTGACCTTTCGAGGACAACACCATAGACGCGGTTCGATCAGACGGATCGAGTTCGGTCCGACCGCAAAATCACTCGTCGTCTTCCTCGTCATACTCATCATTCTCTAAGTTGCCCACATCGCCTGCGTCATCGGCATCGTTGAGCGGCACCGTGGCGTCGTCCATCAGAGACCCCGGGTCTTCGTTGCCGGGATCGTTGATCGGGCCTTCTTCTTCCTTGTCTTCGGTTTCTGGACTCATGGGCATGCCTCACAACGTTCAGGGTTATATAAAGTTCGAGAGGTCCTACGGCCAATCGTTCCAGCGTCCTACCGATAGAAACGAAAAACCCGGCACTCGGCCGGGTTTTACTTTAACTCGATATCGAGTTAGTGATGCTTGTACTTATTTTTATGCTTGTGTTTGTAGTAGCCGCCACCGGAATGCGAACTGCCGCGGTCATCACCCAGGCTGCTGCCCACCGCGCCACCGGCTGCGCCGCCCACGCCTGCGCCAATGGCCGAACCAGTGGAGCCACCCAGGCTGTTGCCGATCACCGAACCGCCCGCCGCGCCGAGGCCACCGCCGACGGCCGCTTCTGTGCGACTGCCCTTGCGCGCACCGACCGCACTGCCTGCCGCACCGCCGACGCCAGCGCCCACCGCAGCCCCGGTGCTGCCGCCCAACTGCCCGCCGACTACGTTGCCCAACACACCGCCAAGACCACCGCCGACTGCAGCGTCACCGTTGCCGCCCGCCATTGCGCCCTGAGCGACCAAAAGCCCCAAAAACACCGTGGACAATGTCAAACGCATGAAACGCATGATATGCACCTCTAATTTCCGCATTGGGGGAAGAAACGTGCCGCGGATAGGCATCAGCCTGCATCTGGGTCTGTTATACAGAAAACCAATACCGACTGTATGAGATTTGAGCCACATGATGCAGAAACGTTCCAAAACGAAAAAGCCCGGCATTGAGCCGGGCTTTTTCAGCTGACCTTCAGGATCAATGACGCTTTTTGGACAGGTTGCTGCCTACGCCGCCGCCCAATGCGCCACCCAGGCCTGCGCCGATGGTGGAACCGGTCTTGCCACCCAGGCTGTTACCGATTATCGAACCGCCCGCCGCGCCAACACCGCCGCCGATGGCCGCTTTGGTGCGGCTGCCTTTACGTGCGGCAACAGCGCTGCCGGCTGCACCCGCTACGCCAGCACCAATCGCTGCGCCAGTGCTGCCGCCCATTTTCTGGCCAACCACATTACCCAACGCACCACCCAGACCACCACCGAGCGCGGCCGTGCCGTCGCCGGCAGCCATCGCACCTTGAGCAACCAAAAGGCCCAGAACCAGAGCAGGCAGTGTCAAACGCATAACAAGAACCTCAAAAAAGTGGGAACCGAAAGGCCGGAGATTGAATGCTTTAGCGGAGGGAAAGTCCAGACACAAAACCAGAACAACCTCGCCATTGGCGACGGTTGGACAGCGTTTATGCAAAAGGTTTTATGACAGGCAAAAAAAAGCCCGCTGGGGAGACGGGCCAGGGTACTGCTTTCTAACGGATGAGCTGAGCCTACGGAGGCCGGTGTGAAAAGTTTGTGAAAAAAACACCAGCACCAGAAAAGTTGTAGGACATTTCTCTGCATTGCCACCGAGCCACGTTTCCTGCCCTTCAGAAACAAGAAACCCCGCTCGATGGCGGGGTTCGTGCTGTTATCGGTTTACTTCCTGGAGGGCGCCCCCAGCTTGGGCATAAATTTCGATTTCGGCCCTCGGGTCCTAGGCACTGCAGATTTGATTTTGTTTATTTTGATACGGTCTTCGCCGAAGCTCGGCACATAGTCCGTCTGACCACACTGCACGCAATCATTGATTGGAAACTCTGCACCGTCGTCTTCGATATACGGCTCAGCCATATCTTCGCTCCTCTCAAAACGGGTCGATACCGGCAAGCCCTTTTTGCCTGAAAAATATCGACCACCCTGGTTTTTGAGACTAGCCGGTCATTCCCAGACTTGTGATTCAGATCGTTACATGCCCGACGAATGGCCAGTACCGAGCAACCTACCTCAGCTTGACCGCCGTCCCGGTCACAAACACCACCACCATCCCACCCTTGCCGGCCGGCATACTGATCTCATAATCGAGCCCCACCACCGCATCCGCCTGAAGCGCCCGCGCCCGCTCCTTGATCTCGTCGGTCGCCTGAATCCGCGCATCCTCCAACGCCCGCTCCAACGTCTGAGAACGCCCACCAAAAAAATCCCGCATCCCGGCGAACATATCGCGGATCACGTTAACGCCCTGCACCGACTCGGCGCTGACGATGTCCAGGTAGGCGGTGATTTGCCGACCTTCGATGGTGTGGGTAGTGGTGGTGATCATGAGATGTCCTTGTTCAGAGCTGTCATCAATGGCGTGACACGACGGAAACTGACGCGAGGATTGGGTACCAAAGTCGATTCCGCTCGAGGAGTCTGACAGTTTAACAGGCACACGGAACTCGCCTGAAATGGGGCTCTGGCGACGGTATGAAAAGGTCGTACCCGAAAAGGAGCCAAGTCCTACACATCGTTCGGAAGTCGCGCCCCGTTCGCCCATTGCTCTGATTTGGAGCGCACGCCTATAGTCTGGACGTCGCCCAAATGGCGGCTCGGGTTTGGCGACTCGACAACAAATGTGCAGAAGCCTCCAGGTTAATTTGCGGAGCGCTTCTGCGCGCAATAAGCTGCTCCATGGTAGCTGTGCGCGGGAGACCCTTGGGTCTGCCGGTTTTCCATTTGTCCGGTTCGCCAACCTGCGTACAGCCGCCACCTATTCGTTTGGCGACGAATGAGTGGTGGTTCTCTCTAATCAGATGGAGCTTCACTCACGCAGCAATACATGGCCCTCACCAGCAACGCCGACGACCAACCCACCCTGTTCGTCGATACCACCAAACCTCTGCACATCCTGCTCGACGCAGCTGGTTATCGAATCAGAGCCGTCACTCAAATCCTGAAAAACCTGGCGATGCGGGGTGATATTGTCAGCGACTCGGTAATCCTTAGCGACTTCGTATTGCTTTGTGCTATTCCGCTTCGGGATGGGTGTGATGTGTTGGATGTGTTTGGGCGGCGGTTGTATAAGAAACAGAACTGATAAACAAAATGGGCAATCACAGGATTGCCCATTTTACCACCGGAGTCGCCCCTCCCAACCTGGAAGAAGTTACCAAACATAAGATTTATACAATCAATTTTCTGATCGTGTCTCTGAATTCCATAAAGCTTGGAGAGTTATTATTTTCAACATCCATATGAGGTGAAATAAGTTCCGCCCAGAGACTTTTGTGCTTTCCAGCAACATGCCATGGCTGACTTGCCAAACTCTTACTACCACCTTCGTAGACCGCATCAGCCAACACTTCCCATGTTCCACAGATGGAATCATTGACATAACCTTTTAGGACATGCTCTTTCGCTGAAGGAAACGCAGACTTTATCGCTTTTTTATCCCCCAAAAGCCAAGCTTCTCCTTCCTCAACAGCCAAACAGAAAAAAGTTACCGGTTTTGGATTACATCTATTAAGGGCTCCTTCCAGTTCCCCCAAAAAGGCTTTTTTGCTCTTTGA
Organism: Pseudomonas sp. GW822-FHT02G04; assembly: GCF_058802085.1. Taxonomy (NCBI): domain Bacteria; kingdom Pseudomonadati; phylum Pseudomonadota; class Gammaproteobacteria; order Pseudomonadales; family Pseudomonadaceae; genus Pseudomonas; species Pseudomonas sp. GW822-FHT02G04. The sequence continues at coordinate 77,730 of NZ_JBXANU010000017.1, read as the reverse complement.
GTCCAGATCACAAACAACAATTACTGCAGCCTTGAAACCATCACCGTAACCAGCGAACGTTTTCCCATACCCCCCTAAAAGCCTAGGCAAGTTATCTAACAGTATGCGTTTCGCAGGACTGCCTTTTCCATTCATTCCTGGGGGAATTCTACCAATACCTTTATAGTGACGAACATTAAACGTAACATCATCATTTATAATTTTCGGTATTACTACATTAAGGAGAGTCTTTCCTGATACATCTTCCACAAGAAATTCGATGTGCATCCGTTCACCTTGCGTCCAGATAATCGCTGTACCAAAGCCCACCTAACGGTAGCCCTTCTTCCACCATTCCCATCACCAAAGGATCGCTGCTCGCTCTTCTAATCTCAGAAAATCCATCTTTTCCTTTCTCCAGAACCCAAACTTCTTCAGGAGAAAAGGCGTCCACAAAATATGGTTGATGAGTCGTCACAAAAACTTGAGAGCCACCTTTCCTACCGGTTGCATGCTCCCTAAACTCATGAGCAAGCGTTTCCAACAGCTTATGATAGAGCCCATTTTCTGGTTCTTCGATACATAAAAATGGGGGCGGCGAAGGATCCTCAAGGAGCAATAAATATGCAAAAACCTTAAGCGTCCCATCCGACATCTGCTGCGCATAAAATGGATCTTTAAAAGATCTGTCATTAAATCTTAAGAGGAGTCGGCCATCAGGAGTTTTTTGTGTATCTATTTTTGAAACACCGGGTATTTTCTGTGATATTTCAGACAAAATACTGGAAAATTTTCGAGGATGTTCGCGCTCCATAAACTGGACCACATTCCCTAAGTTATCCCCATGTATATTTAGATGTTTCTGAGGACCTGCAAGTGGCAGGCTTCGGGCCGCATCAGGTGTAAAGTAACTGAGATACCAACCTTCCACATATTGCCTAAAAGCAGAAACTCGAGGATGCTGTTTTAAGGAGCCCAGAGTTGAAATACCCAGCTTACGCTTATCAGACAGTTCAACCACTTCTGTTTCCGAGCTTTCTTCACTTGAGGTATCAATATCATCAAAAAGCCAATTCAGATCAACATCTTCTGTATCCTCAACAATTTGACGACCATCAATCTCCCCTTTCCACACTACCCCTTTTCCTTCGTTCAATATAAGAAAAGAAAACGGCCAACCATGCTTTTGATTCTTTCGACGCTGCCTCAACCTCTCTTTTTGCACATAAGGGCGATGACTCTTATCAAGATTAATTGCAAGCTCATAGGTTATTGGTCGAGCATTACCATCCTCCTAGTAGTACAACTCGAACTCAATTGGACCAATCTGCCCCATCGATCTGATGCGATCAAACCCTCCTCGCCCTCGAGCATCGCAAGCCTCTTCAACACCATTTTTTAAGCAGTCGGCCAAAAAACCAAAAGCATCAAAAAAACTACTTTTACCTACACCATTTTTTCCGATCACGGCAGTCATTGGAGTCAATGGATCAGTTTTCTGGCTATTCCAAAGCTTACCTAAAGTTACATCCCTAAGAGCTTTGAAGTTTCTAATCCGTATCCCTTCGATCTTTGCCATTCTATTTCCCCCAACACTCAATCCATAAGCCTTTAGTTTCAAAGAATAATTTTACAAGGTGAACACGTCGACGACGATTAAAATACTGACACAGTTTTACCATTTACTTGCTTTTCATACCAAGCATTTGCGATAGCAGACGAGCAAATAAATGTAACGTTGGTGTATCGCGCGCGATAATCGAATTCGTTGAACGGCTCTTCGATCAACCAAAATTTTGACGACCATAGGTCGGCGGATCCGTGATAGGGGTGTTAGCTCTCAGGCTAAACTGCTCTTATGAGGTTCAAAAGGTAAATGATACCGACGGCCAAGGGCGGTTTTCTGGATCTAATCGGCCAACACCAAGAAATCCAGAATCGAAAACCGACTATTTTTCACACCAAAAACCACAAAACCCCTGACTTCTCTCGAAATCAGGGGTTTTGTGTATATCGAATGTGGCGGTGAAGGAGAGATTCGAACTCTCGATACAGTTTCCTGTATACACACTTTCCAGGCGTGCTCCTTAAGCCACTCGGACACTTCACCGTATCTCGTCAAACGCATTCAGTCTGTCGAGGCGCGCTAATGTAGTCGAAAGCATTTCTGATGGCAAACATTTTTTTCAGAATTTTCATGCGGTTAACGCGATTGGCCTTTTCTGGACGTTCAAGGGCATGGCAAACCTGCCAATCTCCGGCTTCGCCTCCCCTTCTATATAGAGGCCAATGCACGGTGGGTGGGGCGGGGTGCGCCTGGCGGGCGGGAAAAGGGTGACTGGCGGGTCAGTCACGGCGCTTTACCTGGCCTACAGCGGTGGGTAACGTCTGCCCTACTTTATTAGAAGGATTGGCGTCATGAGTGAGTTGATTTCCTACCATCTCGAAGACGGTATCGCGACCCTGACCTTGAGCAATGGCAAGGTCAATGCCATCTCTCCAGACGTGATTGTCGCGTTTAACGCTGCGCTGGATCGGGCGGTAGCGGATCGGGCGGTGGTGATCATTACCGGTCAGCCGGGGATTTTGTCGGGTGGTTATGATTTGAAGGTGATGACGGCCGGCCCTAACGAGGCCATGGCGCTGGTGGCTGCGGGTTCGACCCTGGCTCGTCGCCTGTTGTCGCATCCGTTCCCGGTGGTCGTGGCGTGTCCTGGGCACGCAGTGGCCAAGGGTGCATTTCTTCTGTTGTCGGCTGACTACCGCATTGGTGTCGATGGCCCGTTCAGCATTGGTCTGAACGAAGTGCAGATCGGCATGACCATGCACCACGCCGGTATCGAACTGGCCCGTGATCGTCTGCGTAAGTCGGCGTTTCATCGCGCGGTGATCAATGCCGAGATGTTCAACCCACAAAGCGCCGTGGATGCTGGTTTCCTCGATTTGGTGGTGTCGGCCGAAGAGCTGCAAGGCGCAGCGCTGGAGGCGGCTCGTCAGTTGAAGAAGCTCAACATGATCGCCCACAGAAACACCAAGTTGAAAACGCGCAAGGCGCTGCTGGAGACGCTGGACAACGCGATCATCCTGGACCAGGAACATATGGGTTAAGCCCGAATGCGTTGCACCGAAAAGCCCGACCGTCGTGTCGGGCTTTTTCTTGGGTGTCTGGTTTAAAACCTTACAACCGCTCTAAGCCGCATCTGACCCACAAGTCGGAAACATGCGCTCAAACATCGGCTATCTCCCACTTCTATAGCAGCAATTGCCGAAAACAGTGCACATCCGTACACTGCGCCACCTTTTGTCCCGGTGGGCCTTTAAATGCTGTTTGTGTTTCGTATGTTATTGATGGGCCTGCACTTTATTCTGGCCGGTGTGCTCGGAGTGATTCTCGGGCTGTGCCGTCCGTTCAATCCGGACAACAGCCGTTTGTGCGCGCGTCTGTATGCGTGGCCGGCGATGTGCATTTTGCGTTTGCGGGTGAAGGCCGATGTCGGGCCGTTGATGGATAAACCCGACAGCTGCGTGATCATCGCCAACCATCAGTCCAACTACGATCTGTTTGTGTTCGGCAACGTGGTGCCCCGCCGCACCGTGTGCATCGGCAAGAAGAGCCTGAAGTGGGTGCCGCTGTTCGGGCAGTTGTTCTGGCTGGCCGGCAATGTGTTGATCGATCGCGACAATGCGCACAAGGCACGCCAGTCGATGCTGACCACCACGCACACCTTGCAAAATGAAGACACCTCGATCTGGGTCTTCCCAGAGGGCACCCGCAACCTTGGCGAAGAACTGCTGCCGTTCAAGAAAGGCGCGTTCCAGATGGCGATTGCCGCCGGCGTGCCAATCGTGCCGGTGTGTGTCAGCAGTTACGTCAAACACATGCGATTAAACCGCTGGCGCAGTGGGAAGATTCTGATCCGCTCGCTGCCGGCGATTCCTACGGCTGGATTGAGTCTGGATGACATGCCGATGCTGATCGCCCAGTGCCGCGAGCAGATGCGCGAGTGCATCGACTCGATGGATCGGCAGCTGCAAGCCGCATGAATGAAACCCGCCTTGTGCGGGTTTTCTTTTGCCTGCGAACTCTACAGATTTTGCTGACTCTCAAGCAGTAGACAAGGTTAAGCTGAAACCTGCCTGGCACCGCCAGTCTTTACCAATAGAAAGCGGCCAATAAGAAGTGAATCATCATGGGTAGAGTCGTTGCTGCTGCGGTTTACAGCGCCGGTAAGAAAGTCACCAACATCACCCTCGACGAAGGCGCTGCCTGGGCTGCCAAACCTGGCCACTTTGTGTGGATCGGCCTTGAAGAGCCGAGCGCTCAGGAGTTGTTCAATCTGCAACGCCAGTTCAACCTGCACGAACTGGCCATCGAAGACGCCCTGGAAAAACACAGTCGACCGAAGCTGGAAACGTTCGGCGATGCACTGTTTATCGTTACGTATTCGCCGATCCGCAACGAAGGCAAATTGCAGTTCATCGAGACGCATATCTTTGCCGGCAAGGGCTACATCATTACCGCACGTAATGGTCATTCGGCGTCCTACGCCCATGTCCGACAGCGTTGTGAGGCGCGGCCGCTGTTGCTGGAGCATGGGGAAGATTTCGTACTCTATGCCATCCTCGATTTCGTGATTGAAAACTACCAGCCGATGGGCGAAGCGATTCATGCCGAGATCGATGAGCTGGAGAGCAATGTCATCTGCGGCTCCCTGAACGAGCGCGACATCCAGAAACTCCACGGCCTGCGCCGCGATGTATTGCGCTTGCGCCGGTTTGCGGCGCCGATGGTGGAGATCGGTGAAGAACTGCAAAAGCTGAGCTTTCCGTTCATCGACAAAAACATGCGCCCGTATTTCCGCGATGTGCAGATTCATGTCACGCGGCAGATGGAAGACCTGACGACCCTGGCGGACATTGCCAGTCAGACCATCGAGGTCGGGGTGTTGCTGGAGGCGTCACGGCAGAGCGTGGTGCAGCGCAAGTTTGCGGCGTGGGCGGCGATTCTGGCGTTCCCGACGGCGGTGGCCGGGATCTATGGGATGAACTTCCAGAATATGCCGGAGCTGAGTTGGCATTACGGGTATTTCGCGGTGTTGGGGTTCATCACCGTTGGGTGCGTCGGGTTGTGGGCGAGCTTCAAGCGGTCGGGGTGGTTATGAGCATGGTGTGACGCGGAGCGTCACGGGATGCATTCCCACGCGGAGCGTGGGAACGATCAACACTTGCCCGCGAAGCCCTTTAAGGCTTAATCAGCTTTCGACTGAGGCTTATGCGCCACAAACCGCATCATCCACTCCGCAACGGTCGTGCCATGGTGTGGATGCTCCAGGCTTGCCACGCCCTTCTGATAAACCTGCTCGCCCAAATGCTCCTGACGAATATCCAGCAGCGCCTTTGAGTAATCGTGAATGAACTCCGGATGCCCCTGGAAGCACAGCACCTGATCGTTGATGTGGTACGCGGCGAACGGGCAGAAATCGCTCGAGGCAATCACCGTAGCGTTTTCCGGCAGCGCGGTGACCTGATCCTGGTGACTGATCAGCAACGTCAGCTCTTCCCTCACCGGGCTCATCCACGGCGCCTTGGCCGCGAGTTTGTATTTGTGGGTGCCGACGCCCCAGCCCTGGGTCGCCCGCTCGCTCTTGCCGCCCAACAGCAGCGCCAACAGTTGATGGCCGAAGCACACGCCCAGCAGTTTGTCGCCACGTTCGTAGCGCTTCAGCAGGTACGTCTTGAGGGTTTGAATCCACGGATCGGTGCCGAAGGAATCGGCCTTGCTGCCGGTGACCAGATACGCATCGAAGGTCAGGTCATCGCTGGGATAATCGCCCTGCATCACGTTGTACACGGTGAATTCGGCTGCGATGGGTTGCTGCGAAAACAGACGCTGGAACATCTGCCCGTAACCCTGATATTGATCGACCAGTTCCGGACGCAGGATGTCGGTTTCCAGAATGCAGATGCGTAACGACATAAAAAATACCTGACACATGGTGGGAATAATGCACACCCCAGAGCCTGCCTTGAAACACGGTGGCAAGGCAAGCCCCGGAAGGCGTCATCGGTCCCTTAGAACGCCCCCTTAGAACTGCGCATCCTTGGCGGCTTTCTCCAGCAGCAGCGCAGGTGGCGTGAAACGTTCTCCATATTGCTCGGCCAGGTACTGGGCACGGGCGACGAAGTCTTTCACGCCGTACTGGTTGATGAATTGCAGCGCACCACCGGTCCAGGCTGCGAAGCCAATGCCGAAGATCGAGCCGACGTTGGCATCCGCCGTCGAGGTCAGCACGCCCTCCTCCACACAGCGCACGGTTTCGATGGCTTGGATGAACAGCAACCGATCGCGCACATCCTTCGGCGAAATCTGCCCGTCAGCTTTCTCGAAGCGGGTTTTCAGCTCCGGCCACAAATGTTTCTGCCCGGCGGCCGGGTAATCATAAAAACCACCTCCAGCGGCTTTGCCCGGACGCTTGAATTCCTTGAGCAGCAAGTCAATCACGGCGAACGCCGGGTGCTCAATCAGCGGTTTCCCTTCCGCTTGCAGGTCTTTGGCAGTTTGCTGACGGATATGGCTCATGAGGCTGAGGGAAACTTCGTCGGAGATCGCCAGAGGCCCGACGGGCATGCCGGCCTTGCGTGCTTCGGTCTCGATCATCGGCGCGCTCACGCCTTCGCCGAGCATGGCGATGCCTTCGTTGGTGAAGGTGCCGAACACTCGCGACGTGAAGAAGCCGCGACTGTCGTTGACCACAATCGGAGTTTTCTTGATTTGCAGGACGAAATCGAAACCGCGAGCCAGGGTTTCGTCGCTGGTATGGACACCTTTGATGATTTCCACCAACGGCATTTTCTCCACGGGGCTGAAGAAATGCAGGCCGATGAATTTGCTCTGGTCCGGCACGGCGGTGGCCAAGCCGCTGATCGGCAAGGTCGAGGTATTGGAGGCAATCACCGCGTCCGGGCCGACGACGGTTTGCGCTGCCGATGAAACTCTGGCTTTAAGCTCGCGATCTTCAAACACCGCTTCGATGATCAAATCGCAACCGGCCAGGTCCGCATCATTTTCGGTGGTATGGATTCGCGTCAGAATCGCCTCGCGCTGCTCCCGACTCAATTGGCCGCGCGCAACCTTCTTGTCCAGCAGCGCCGCCGAGTGGGCCTTGCCCTTCTCTGCCGCGGCGAGGTTGATGTCTTTGAGCACCACATTGATACCGGCCGAGGCGCTGACAAACGCGATGCCCGCCCCCATCATTCCGGCGCCGAGTACGCCGACGTTTTTCGTGACGTAAGGCGCTATGCCCTGAGGTCGCGAACCGCCGGCATTGATCTCATTGAGCTGAAACCAGAAGGTGCCAATGAGGTTTTTCGACACCTGGCCCGTGGTCAGTTCGGTGAAGTAGCGGGTTTCGATCAGGTGCGCCGTGTCGAAATCCACCTGGGCGCCCTCCACCGCGGCACAGAGGATTTTCTCCGGCGCGGGCAGGCAGCCCTGGGTTTTGCTGCGCAGGATCGACGGCGTGATGGCCAGCATCTGCATGACCTTCGGATCCGACGGCGTACCGCCAGGGATCTGATAACCCTTTACGTCCCAGCGCTGCACCGCAGTCGGGTGCGCGACAATCCACGCCCGCGCCTTGGCCATCAGTTCATCGTGATCGGCGGCCAACTCGTCGATCAACCGTGCTTGCAGCGCCTGTTGCGGACGGATTTTCTTGCCTTCCAGCAGATACGGCAGAGCTTTTTCGATGCCCAGCATGCGCACCATGCGCACCACCCCGCCGCCGCCCGGCAACAGGCCGAGGGTGACTTCCGGCAGGCCAAGCAGCACCGACGGGTTGTCGAGCGCTATACGGTGATGGCACGCCAGGCAGATTTCCCAGCCGCCGCCGAGCGCCGCGCCGTTAATGGCGGCAACCACCGGTTTACCGAGGGTTTCCAGGGTGCGCAGTTGGCCCTTGAGGGTCAGCACCATGTTGTAAAAGGCTTTGGCTTCGGGCTTGCCGACCTTGATCAGTTCATTGAGGTCGCCGCCGGCGAAGAAGGTTTTCTTGGCCGAGGTGATGATCACGCCGGCAATCGCATCCTTGTCGGCGACCAGGCGCTCGACGCAGGTGGCCATGGCGTCGCGGTAGACCGCGTTCATGGTGTTGGCGCTCTGGCCCGGCATGTCGATGGTCAGGACAACGATCCGGTCCTGGCCCTTTTCGTAACGAATGGCTTGGGTCATGGCAATGTTCCTTGAGTCGGATTTTCTTAAAGGCAGGCTCAGAGGCGTTCGATGATGGTGGCAATGCCCATGCCGCCGCCGACACACAATGTCGCCAGGCCATAGCGCAGGCGCCGGGCTTCCAGTTCATCGAGCAGCGTGCCGAGAATCGCGCAACCGGTGGCGCCGAGCGGGTGGCCCATGGCGATGGAGCCGCCGTTGACGTTGACCTTGTCCGGGTCGATGGCCATGTCCTTGATGAACTTCAACACGACCGAGGCGAACGCCTCATTGACTTCGAACAGGTCGATGTCTTCGACCCGCAGCCCGGCCTTGGCCAGTGCCTTGCGGGTGGCCGGCGCCGGGCCGGTGAGCATGATGGTCGGGTCGGTGCTGGTGACCGCCGTGGCGACGACCCGCGCCCGTGGCTGCAAGCCCAGCGCCCGGCCCTTCGCTTCGGAGCCGATCAGCATCAGCGCCGCGCCATCGACGATCCCGGAGCTGTTGCCCGGCGTGTGAACGTGGTTGATCCGCTCGACCTGGCTGTACACCCGCAATGCCGTGGCGTCGAAGCCCATTTGCCCGATCATTTCGAAACTCGGCTTGAGCTTGCCCAAGCCTTCCATCGTCGAATCGGCGCGAATGAACTCATCATGATCGAGCAGGATGATGCCGTTCTGGTCCTGCACCGGCACCAGCGACTTGTTGAACGAACCGTTCGCCCGCGCCCGCGCCGCTTTCTGCTGCGAGTGCAACGCGAAGGCATCGACGTCCTGACGGCTGAAGCCCTCAATCGTGGCGATCAAATCGGCGCCCACGCCTTGGGGCGTGAAATGGTTGTGCAAGTTGGTTTCCGGGTCCAACGCCCAAGCCCCGCCGTCGCTGCCCATGGGTACGCGGGACATCGACTCGACGCCACCGACCACCACCAGATCTTCGAAGCCGGAACGCACTTTCATCGCGCCCAGGTTCACCGCTTCCAGGCCCGAAGCGCAGAAGCGATTGAGCTGCATGCCAGCCACGCTGACGTCCCAATCGGCCACCTGTGTGGCGGTCTTGGCGATGTCGGAGCCCTGATCGCCGATGGGCGTGACGCAGCCGAGCACCACGTCATCGACCTGACTGGTGTCCAGCGACGTGCGCTGCTGCAACGCCGTCAGCAGCCCGGCCACCAGGTTCACTGGCTTGACGCTGTGCAAGGCGCCATTGGCCTTGCCTTTGCCACGGGGCGTGCGCAACGCGTCGAATATCAAAGCTTGGGTCATGACGTCCTCGAACCTGATGGCGATCTTTATGTCCTCACCTTATGCCGAGCAGCCGTGGATTCAATGACCACAGTGCTCATTGGCGTTGACGGTCACGCTCAGACGAACGGTAGTCAGCTATCGGATTAATCGATTCGTGTCACCAAGCTGTCTAGCCAACGGGCGCCCAAGAAGCTGGCCATAGGCCTCATGCCTTTTTAGCAGCGATGAGCGCTAAGCCCATACGAAATGGATCTAAGCCAAGCGTGACGTGGGCCCTAATGTAAACCTGTACGAAGTTGTCGTCGGGTTTTGCCGAGGCTCTCGTCCTACAGGAAGTGCAGCGCTCTGCCGTCATGGAGATATGCAGGCAGGCAACCAGGAAATAACAAAAAAGGCGGTCAAGCCATGTTCAAACATTCGAAAGTACGTCAAGCCGGGCTCATTCTATTTGCTACTACGCTGTTGTTGATTTTGCCGAACCTGACCAAGGTGCTTGGCTGATCGAGCAGCAGGGTTTTCATTTCGCCTGATAAAAATGTGACTGGCTCGCTATCCGGGCCAGTGTGGCTGTGCCAACCTTTGCGGCACTTCCACGACAGGGACGACGATCATTGAAAGCACTCATTCTGTTTGGGGCCTTGCTGCTCAGCACGCCTCTGTCTGCCGCGCAGCTGAATCTTGAGCTGGGCGCGAGTCCTCGCACCTGGCAGACCGAGGAATTGCTCAAGCATCCTCAGGTTCAGACCATCACGATCACTAACGACGTTTCCTACAAACGGGACATGAGCTATCGCGCCGTGCCGTTGGCAGCGTTGTTGACGGGCATCAAGCCTGACGACCATTTGCAAGCCGTTGCCCTGGACGGTTTTGCCGCCGAATTGGCCGCCGCGCCGCTGCTCAATGACCAGGGCGCGCGGGCCTGGCTGGCGATTGAAGACCCTGCCAAGCCGTGGCCGCCGCTGTCCGAGGGCAAACACAGTGCCGGGCCGTTCTATCTGGTCTGGACCGATCCGCAGGCGGGCAATATCAGCCCCGAGCAATGGCCGTTCGAAGTGGCGAGCATCAAGCGCATGGCCCCGGTGGCCGAGCGCTTCCCTGCCTTGTTGCCCGATCCTGCGCTGAAAGCAGACGATCCGGTGAACAAGGGCTTTGCACTGTTTCAGAAGAACTGCCTGGCTTGTCATCGACTCAATGGCGCGGGGGACGCGCAGTTCGGGCCGGACCTGAATATTCCGTTCAATCCGACCGAGTATTTCGGCGCGGATTTCCTCAAGCGTTACATTCGTGACCCGCAGAGCTTGCGCCAGTGGCCGCAAGCGAAGATGCCCGCGTTCGCGACGACGGTGTTGCCGGAGGGGGATCTGGAGTTGTTGGTGGGTTATTTGAAGCACATGGCGGGACGTAAGGTGTCTTCGGCCAAGTAAACATCCACCTGTGGCGAGGGAGCTTGCTCCCGCTGGGGTGCGAAGCGGCCCTCAAATCAGGCGACGCGATCCGTCAGGCAAACCGCATTCGCCGGGTTTGCGACTGCTGCGCAGCCGAGCGGGAGCAAGCTCCCTCGCCACAATGAATGACTGCTACTGCTGTTGGACGGAGATCACCGGCGCAGGCGTCGGCGAGACCAACACCTTGGCATGCATCTGCTCATACCCACCGCCACGGCGCATGCCGCGCACCGGGCAGGCGTCGAGGTAGTCCAGACCCACGGCCAGTTTCAGGTGACGTTCTGGGCGGGCCAGTTCGTTGGTCACGTCGAAGCTGTACCAGGCGTCATCCAGCCAGGCTTCCGCCCAGGCGTGACTGGCCAGGTGTTCGCTGTTCTCACTGTACAAATACCCCGACACATAACGCGAGGGAATGCCCAGGCTGCGCGCGCAGGCAAGAAACGCATGGGTATGATCCTGGCAGACCCCGGAGCGCCCGGCGAACGCTTGCGCGGCGCTGGTCTCCACTTCAGTGGCACCTGGCGTGTAGGTCATATGCTGGTTCAAGCCATGCATCAAATCGATCAGCGCCGTACGGTCCCGGCGTTGCTTGCACGCCTTCTCGGCAAACGCGCGCAGGGCCTCGTCGGCTTCGGTCAGCCGGGTGAACCGCAAAAACGGCAGCGCCGACTGGCTTTCATGCTCGGCTTCGCGCAGCTCGTCGATGTCGACCTGGCCACGGGCGCCGATGATGATCGCTTCATGGGGCTCATCCAAGGTCAGCACATGCAGGATGTTGCCGAACGGATCCAGTTGCGCGCGCACCGGGCGCGGCAGGTCGAGTTGCCAGCTCAGTACGTGCTGGCGCTCGCTGTCGTGGGGTGTCAGTCGCAGGTACTGGATGCTCGCCCGCACCTGATCTTCGTAGTGATAGGTGGTCTCGTGGCTAATGGAAAGTCTCATGCAGCCTCCAGATAGGAACTGTGTATGGCGTTGCCCAACTGGCGCACCAGCGGGATGAACTCGGTCAGCCAGGCGTGCAGGCCTTCATCGAGAATTTCGTTGATACCGGTGTAGCGCAGGCGCGCGTCCATTTCCGCCGCCAGGCGTTGTGCGGGACGGCCGTTGGCCCCCGGCAGTTGAGCGAGAATCTGGTCGACCTCTTCGGTGCAGGCTCGCAGGGATCGCGGCACATCGGCGCGCAGCAACAACAGCTCGGCGACATGCCGGGCGCCGGGGGCGTCGCGGTAGATTTCGGTGTAGGCCTCGAACGACGACAAGGCCCGCAGCAAGGCGCTCCACTGGTAATAGGCGTGGGCCCCGTGCCGTCACTGACCGCTTCGGCCTGATCGCCGGCCATTTCGTAACGGGCATCGAGCAGGCGCAAGGTGTTGTCGGCCCTTTCGATAAAGGTGCCCAGACGAATGAAGCGGAACGCGTCGTTACGCATGATCGTGCCGTAGGAAGCGCCGCGGAACAGGTGGGAACGCTCCTTGATCCACTCACAGAAGCGGCTCATGCCGTAGCGACCCAAGCCCTGTTCGGCGATCCCGCGAATTTCCAGCCAGGTGGCGTTGACGTTTTCCCACATGTCGGCAGTGATTCGCCCACGCACCGCATGGGCGCTGGCCCGTGCGGCACCGAGGCAGCTGTAGATGCTCGCCGGATTGGCCGCGTCCAGGGCGAAAAAATGCAGCAGCCGTTCGGCATGCAGATCGCCGTGGCGCTCCAGGTAATCGTCCAGGGTGCCGGTGATCAGCAACGGCATCGCCAGTTCGTGCAAGCCGTCGCCACGACCGTCCTGGGGCATCAGCGACAGCGAATAACTGATGTCGAGCATCCGTGCGAGGTTTTCCGCCCGCTCCAGGTAACGCGACATCCAATACAGATCCGAGGCAGTTCTACTTAACATGGCAAGCTTCCTTCAATCCTCGACCACCCAGGTGTCCTTGGTTCCGCCGCCCTGGGAGGAGTTCACCACCAGGGAGCCTTCACGCAAGGCGACTCGGGTCAAACCGCCGGGCACAACCCGGGTTTCGCGGCCAGACAATACAAACGGACGCAGGTCGATGTGGCGCGGTGCGATGCCGTTTTCGACAAAGGTCGGGCAGGTCGACAAAGACAACGTCGGTTGCGCGATGTACGCGTGGGGTTTGGCTTTGATCCGCTCGCGGAAAGACTCGATCTCCGCCGCCGTCGCCGCCGGTCCCACCAGCATTCCGTAACCACCGGAGCCTTGGGTTTCCTTGACCACCAGCTCTGGAAGGTTGGCCAGCACATGGGACAGTTCAGAGGGATTACGACACTGCCACGTCGGCACGTTCTTCAGGATCGGCTCTTCGTCCAGGTAGAAACGAATCATGTCCGTGACGAAGGGATACACCGACTTGTCGTCCGCGACCCCGGTGCCTATGGCATTCGCCAACACCACATTGCCGGAGCGGTAGGACGACAGCAGCCCCGGAACGCCGAGCATCGAATCGGGGTTGAACGCCAGCGGATCGAGGAAGGCATCGTCGAGGCGACGGTAAATCACATCGACCGCTTTCGGCCCGTCCGTGGTGCGCATGAACACCTTGTCGTCGCGCACGAACAGGTCGGCGCCTTCCACCAGTTCAACGCCCATTTCCCGAGCCAGGAACGCATGCTCGAAAAACGCGCTGTTGAAACGCCCCGGCGTCAGCACCACCACGCTCGGGTTGTCGATCGGGCTGGAGCTTTTCAGGGTGTCGAGCAACAGGTTCGGGTAGTGGTCGATCGGTGCGATGCGCTGGGCCGCGAACAACTCGGGGAACAGGCGCATCATCATCTTGCGGTCTTCGAGCATGTAGCTCACGCCGCTGGGGGTACGCAGGTTGTCTTCGAGCACGTAGTAGGTGCCGTCGCCATCGCGCACCAGGTCGACGCCGGAAATGTGCGAATAGATATCGCGGTGCAGATCCAGCCCTTGCATCGCCAACTGATACTGCTCGTTGGCCAGCACTTGCTCGGCCGGGATGATGCCGGCCTTGATGATGCGCTGCTCGTGATAGAGGTCGGCAAGGAACATGTTCAATGCCTTTACCCGCTGGATGCAGCCACGCTCGACGACCCGCCATTCACTGGCGGGGATGCTGCGGGGAATGGTGTCGAAGGGAATCAGGCGCTCTGTCCCCTGCTCATCACCATAGAGCGTGAAGGTAATCCCGGCACGATGAAATAACAGATCGGCCTCGCGTCGCCGTTGTGCCAAAAGCTCGTCAGGCGTTTCGGCCAGCCAACGGGCAAACTCCCGATAATGCGGACGGACCTGGCCGCCGGCATCGTACATCTCATCAAAATAGGTGCGGATCATGCCGTACTCCTTGTCACACGGACATCCAGGCCTTCGCAAGGCCCGTGCCATAGGCAGAAACGCTTTGATATCAATCAGTTGGATAATGTCGCTGCGCGCACCGCACCAATCCTGTGCGGTAAATGCCCCACCCTGATCGCCCCCGCTTCATGGCGAAGCAATGCTGTCGCCTATCAGCAGCATAGTCAGAGTTGATTTCACTGCTCGGGAGGGAGATGCGGATAATCCGCGCATTCGCTGGAAAACTGATCGTTCTTCCCTTTAGCCGCCTGTTCAGGCGGTTTTTTTTGTCCGTTTGAAATGTGACGAAATAAAAAGATTGAAACAAAAACGGCCAACCCAAAGGTCAGCCGTTACTAAGTGTCACTGTTCATAAGCTTATGCGAGTAGCCCTCGTACCTCCTGCTTGACGCCCCATCCTTCGATGATGCCGCCCAGAGGCACGACCACCGCCTCGAAGTTCTGCTCAAAGTCGCCAATCCCGTCATAGGTGGCGTACATCACTTTGCTCAGTTCCAGCGACCACGCGCCGTCGTCACGCACGCTGATCTGGGCATTCAAGGATTCGCCACAAAAATGACCTGCTGCCCTGCGTGCCCGCTCCTCGTCCGGGAAAATGGCGTAGAACTCGATGGGATGGAATCGTGAAAAGTCAAAACCGCCTTCTTTCATGCGGCGCAGCACGCTGCTGCTGATGTCTTCTTGATAGGCTGTGCTCATGAAACGTCCCCCTCAGACTGATGGATAGACTTTCCGTATCCCCTGCACTTTCAATCGATTGATGAAAGCGATACGGCAACAGAGGTTGCCGCCGGGAAACAAGCATGTAGCTGACAAGACCAGACCTTAGCGAGTCATTCGCTGATCTCGGTTGCAGAGTAGCCCCAAGACAGAGCCGCTGCCAAGGCTTGGAGGTGACAAGAGATGTATCAGATCGGAGTAATGCTGAGGATTTCAATGCTGTACTGGGATTTCAGACTTTTGACGGTCGGATCAGCAGTACGCCCATCCAGATCATTGAGGTCCAGTTGCGCAGCCACCGGCAGTCGCCGGTCGAGAATGAGCTGGGCAGCTTGTTCGTTGCTCGGGCACTCCTCGCACTCGAAGAGTTCGTCGACTGATTCACCGTGTTCATCCACGAAAGTGATTTTCCACTTTTGCATCGGTGCCTCCTCGGTAAAACCCATGGATGGGCTTACATCTATCTCGACTCACTTGTTGGCCGTTCGTTCCAAGGGATCCCATCTACGAGGCATGAAAAAGGCCGTAGCCCGCGTGTTTTCACACACCGGCGACGGCCGTTTCTTACCGACGAAACGTCAGTCGTTGCTGGGTTTATTCACCGCTTGCAGCACGTATTGCGGCAGGGCGAAGGCACCGATGTGGATTTCCGGGTTGTAGTAGCGGGTGACGATGCCGCTGCCGGCGAAGCGCTGTTGCAGGGTTTCGCGGGACAATTTGCGATAGGCGGTATCGGTTGCGCCCCAGGCGAAGGTCATCGCGCCGCCGATGTAGGTTGGCACCGCCGCTTGATAGAAATGCCAGTCCGGGAACAGGCTGCGCAGGCGGCCGGCGGTGGTTTTGACTTCTTCGATTTGCATGAACGGGGTGCCGTTCTGGGTCACCAGAATGCCGCCTTCATTCAGGCAGCGGTGGCAAGCCTGGTAGAAGTTTTCGGAGAACAGCACTTCGCCCGGACCGATCGGGTCGGTGGAGTCGGAAATGATCACGTCGAACTTTTCGGTAGTGGTGGCGACGAAGCGCATGCCGTCGTCGATGACCAGGTTCAGGCGTGGATCATCGAACGCACCCTTGGAGTGGTTCGGCAGGAATTCCTTGCACATGTCGACCACGGTGCCGTCGATTTCGACCATGGTGATGTGCTCGACGCTGCGGTGCTTGGCCACTTCACGCAGCATGCCGCCGTCACCGCCGCCAATGATCAGCACGCGCTTGGCGGTGCCATGGGCGAGGATCGGCACGTGGGTGAGCATTTCGTGGTAGATGAATTCGTCGGCTTCGGTGGTCTGGATTACGCCGTCCAGCGCCATCACCCGGCCCATGCGCGGGTTTTCGAAGATCACCAGGTGCTGGTGTTCGGTGCGCACTTCGTGCAGCAGTTTTTCCATGCGAAAACGCTGGCCATAGCCTTCGTAAAGGGTTTCCAGGTACTCGCTGGTTGGGGTATTGCTCATGGGAAGTGCTCCGATGAATGCGGGTGGCAACGGACGGTTACCCGCCCATGATGGCCAATCGATCGCCTCGATTGACCGGGAAAGGCGCGCATTCTACGTCGCGGAACATGACAGGTCGAACCTTCTGATGCTCGCTCCTGCGATGAAGATCGTCAGATCCGCACATCACCTCTTGGCCCGGCGATGGCCCAGATGATCAGGCCCAGCACCGGCAACAGCAGGATCAACAGCACCCACAGGACTTTCATCCCGGTTTCGGCGCCACTTTTAAGCACGTTGATGATGGCCCAGATATCCAGGGCAAAGATAATCAGGCCGATCAGGGTGTTGAACGTGGAACCCATGGTGTCGCTCCAAAAAAATGGTAGGCACTCTTAGGATAGTCGGGCCTGGCGAGGGTTCCGTTTTATTACCGTTGCAGACCGTTTCAGACGTGGATGGCCACTTTCAGGGCTTCCAGGGAGAGCGCGGCGGCGATGCCGACTTCGGCGCACAGCTCCAGCACCCGTGGCACGTCGTTGCCATAGACCAGCACCACTTGCAGTTCATCGTCGAGCAACTGGCTGAAATTCATCAAGGTGTAGCCACCGTTTTCCTTGTTCAGGCTGCTCATCTGCACCTGAATGCGATTGAGCGCCGTGAGGGCTTCGGTTTTGGCCAGTTGCTTGGGCTTGATGTTGAAGTCGACGCCAGGGCCGAACGAGGAGACGATCTGCGCGAACAGGTCCATGTAGGTGTCGGCCTGGAACAGCACGGTTTCCGGCAGACTGCCGACGACAACCCACTCGCCCAGCGGGATCGGGAAGGTGTCGTCGTAGTTGATGTCTGGATTGGCCGCCAGAAAAGCCTCTGGATCGGCGTAGGCCTGAGCCGCTTCGTCAGCGATTTTCAGGATTTCATCCTCGCCCATGCACCCGGAGCTGATTTTGCTGATGAGTTCGACGAGTGCGGCTTTCATGAGGTGGATCCTGTAGCGAGGGAATTTTGAGGGCGCGAAGGATACCGCATTCAGGAGCGGGCACGAACCTGTGGCGAGGGAGCTTGCTCCCGTTGGGCTGCGAAGCAGCCCCAAAATCAGCCATCGCGGTCATTCAGATAGACCGCATTCGCCGGGTTTACGACTGCTTCGCAGCCGAGCGGGAGCAAGCTCCCTCGCCACAAAAGCCCCGCGACACTACAGAGGTCAGGCCAGGAGTTTTTGCAGCTGAGCGGTGGTATCCGCCGCACCCATGGTCTTGGCCGCGTCCAGCGCAGACACCCCATTGGCGTCCTTGGCTTTCGGGTCGGCGCCTTTGCTGATCAGGTAGTCGATGATTTCGACACGGTTGAACATCGCCGCCATCATCAGCGCAGTGCGGCCGTCAAAGGACGAACCTTCCACTTCAGCGCCCCCCTCAACCAACGCCTTGACCACTGCCAGATCACCCTTGAATGCCGCGCCGGCAATCGGGCTCTGGCCGTTGTCGTTGCGAATCTCGGGATCGGCCTTGTGTTCGAGCAGGACTTTTACAGTGTCGACATGGCCGTGGTACGCGGCGAGCATCAGTAAAGTGTCGCCCTTGTGGTTGCGCAGGTTCGGCGGCAGCCCCTTAGTCAGCAGCGCAGCCATCATGGCCGCATCGCCCTCGCGCGCTTTGTTGAACACCTGTTCGGCAAATTCAGCTGCCTCTTCGGGGGTCATCTGGCGGCTTTTGTCTGACATTGGGGACTCCACATTCGGTCAATCGGAAAGCTGATAGTTTCCCGAGCGTTCCGGAACCTGTCACTTGTTTTTTCTCATGGACGGTCATAGCCAGATTCAATAGCGATGCCTGCCGCCGCGAATATCTGCCAGCACCTGCTCGGTGACTTGCACGTAAGTCTCGGTGCCCGGCAGCCAGGCATAGATCGGATCACCGCCAGTTCTGTTCGGGTCGAACGCTTCGTCCTTGAGCCGGGTCTTCTGGTATTTGAAGGTCCCGGTGGTTTCCATTTTCACTTTCACCCGCAGGAACAGTGGCACCGCGTAGGCCGGCATTTGCTGCCTGGCGAACGCCAGCAACTCACTGAAATCCAGGGTCGCCAGGGATTCGGCCGGAGTAATGGCCGCCATCCCCGCCCGCCCGTTGGTGTTGGGGATTTCCACGCCATAGGCCACGGCTTCGGCGATGTGCGGGTGTTTCAACAGGATGTTTTCGACCTCGGTGGTGGAGACGTTTTCGCCCTTCCAGCGATAGGTGTCGCCCAGGCGATCGACAAACTGCGCGTGACCGAAACCGATGTTGCGCAGCAGGTCACCAGTATTGAAGTAACGGTCGCCCTTCACGAACACATCGTGGAGCACCACTTTTGCGGTCTTCTGCGGATCGGTGTAGCCGTCCAGCGGCGCCTTGTCGTCGATCCTCGCCAACAACAGCCCTTGCTCACCCTTGGCCACTTTGCGCATGAAACCCTTGGCATCCCGCGTGGGGGCACCGCTGTCGTGGTCGTACGCCACCAGCTCCCAGGACATCAGGGAAAAGCCAATGGTGTTGTTGAAGTTGAGGATGTTGGTGAAGCCGATATTGCCGTCGCTGGCGGCGTACAGCTCGCAGATATGGTCGACGGCAAACCGCGTCTTGAACTCGCTCCACGCGCCGGGGCGCAAACCATTGCCGATCATCTTCGTCACGCTGTGCCGACTGTCGTCGACGCTACGCGGTTGGTCCACCAGGTAGCGACACAACTCGCCGACGTAGCCGAGGGTGGTCGCCCGGTATTTGCGCACGTCGCTCCAGAACTGGCTGGCGCTGAACTTGCGGCGGATGGCAAACCCCGACGCCCCGCTGATCGCCGAACCCCAGCACACGCAGAGCCCGGTGGCGTGGTACAGCGGCAAGGTGCAATAGAGGACGTCCTGCGGCTGCATGTCCAGGGCAATCAGCCCGAAGCTGGCGGAGCTGCGCATCCAGCGGCCGTGCTTGAACACCCCGGCCTTGGGCAACCCGGTGGTGCCCGAGGTGTAGATATAGAAACAAGGGTCGTCGAAAAAAACCTGCCGGCTGCTGGCGGGATTGTCACTGGGCGCGTCGCAGCTGGCCGTCATCAGGTTAATGAAGCCATCGGGCGTTTTGCCCGGATCGCGGTCAGTGTCTTGATCGGCGACAAACCAGGTGCGCGCCGCATCGATGGCCACCCGCTCGCGGACCGCATTGAAGGCTGGAACCAGCTCTTCTCCGACCACGATCGCTACGGGCGCCACCAGGTTCAGGCTATGAGCCAGGGTGTCGCGGGTCTGGGAAGTATTCAGCAAGGCGCTGATCGCACCGACCTTGGCCACCGCCAATATTGTCACCAGCAGTTCCACACGGTTCTCGATAAACACCGCGACCACATCGCCCTTGCCGATGTCTTGGGCAATCAGGTGATGGGCGATGCGATTGGCCCACTGATTGACCTGTGCATAAGTGAGCGTCACGTCGCCCTGCAGCAATGCCGGGCCATCGGGATTGCGCAACGTCGCCTGCTCGAAGCTCCAGCCGAGACCACACGGTTGGGTCGGGTCCTTGACGTTGGCGACTTTCATGCCCTTCACCACGCGGGGGATGGCTTTGGCAATGGAAGGCAGCTTGCGGAGCATCATGCCCCAGGTAATCGTGTCGTGCAGCGTGTGGCTCATGGTTGCTCCCGTTCGATCTTCTTATTGTCGGGTGGCGTTGATTGAGGCCGAAAATACGTCAGGGCTTCTTGAGCTGTACACGCGGTTTTTGCAATGTTTTGTATCCACAGCCGAATACTTGGGAAGCCGGAACTCCGGCGTTGCAATTGGTTCCGTCCAATTGTCGCCGATCTCGCAAAATGCAGGATGCACGATGGCCATTCATGCAAATTGCACGAAACCCCAAAAACCCTAAAAACATAACTTATTGATTTATATGTATTTTTAAAAGATCTGGTGCTGGCACAATCACTGCAACCACCTCTCCATGTTGCCCTTCAAGCACAAAATGGAGCTGATAGACATGAGCCTGATCCAGGAAAAATTTTCGTCACTGTTCTCCAATTTCGAAGTAACCACCCAGTCCCGTCCGGATGGCGGCATTCTGCTGACCCTGCGCGGTCAGGAAGGCAAAGTCTTCAAACGTTCGATTTCCTACCAGCAATTGCATGCCGGCGATCAGCTGTCGTGGGTGATCAGCGCGATTCGCCGTGACATCGCCGAACAGGCCAGCGAACTGCCGCAGATTTCCATGCTGCAAAGCCAGCAACGGTTCGCGCTGCCGACCTATCACTCGGCGTAAACCGTCACGCAATCCCCTGTAGGAGCAGAGCTTGCTCGCGAAGGCGATGTGTCAGGCGACATTAATGTTGACTGACCTGCCGCCTTCGCGAGCAAGCTCTGCTCCTACAGGTTATGTGGTTACAGGGCAGACGGGTTGATCCGCGCAAAACTGTCCACCGTCACATGCCCTGCCAACTCCCCGCCTTCACGGGCCAGGCCACAGGTTGCCATGCCGGCCGTGCGCGCCGCGTCCAGTTCCTGGACGATGTCGGACAGAAACAGAATCTGCGAAGCCTCGACGCCAATCGCCTGGGTGATGCGCTGGTAGGACTGCGCTTCGCGCTTGGGCCCCGAAGTGGTGTCGAAATAGCCGCTGAACAGTGGCGACAAATCCCCCGCCTCCGAGCAACCGAAAATCAGTTTTTGCGCCTGAATCGAACCCGAGGAATAAACAAACAGTTGATAGCCTTCCTGATGCCAGCGTTTAAGCGCTTCAACGGCGTCCGGGTAAACATGGCCTTTCAACTGCCCGGCCTGATACCCCTGTTCCCAGACCATGCCTTGCAACGCCTTGAGCGGCGTGGCCTTGCGGTCTTCGGCGATCCAGCCCAGAAGGATGTCGATAACCCGCTCGACGTCGGCTTGCGGCTCATCGCTGTCACGACGAACAGCGGCGAGCTGTTCGGCGACGTCAGCGCGTTCGGCATTTTCGCGAACGAAGTCCGGCAGGTGTTTGGCCGCGTACGGAAACAACACGTCGAACACAAAACTCACCGCGCTGGTGGTGCCTTCGATGTCGGTGAGAATCGCTTTGATCGGCATCGGTTCAGTCCTCAAGGCGCGGGAAGTGGCTGGCGATGTCATCGCCGGTGAAATTGGCCACCCAGCCCTCGGGGTTGTTAAACAGGCGGATTGCGACGAAATGCGGGTTTTCGCCCATGTCGAACCAGTGCGGCGTACCGGCTGGCACCGAGATCAGGTCGTTTTTCTCGCAAAGCACGGCGTAGACGTAATCGCCGATGTGCAGGGTGAACAAGCCACGGCCGGCGACGAAAAATCGCACTTCGTCTTCGCCATGGCGGTGTTCATCGAGGAACTTGGCGCGCAACTCGGCTTTTTGCGGGTGATCGCTGTTCAGGCTGACCACGTCGACGGTGATGTAACCGCGCTCGGTCATCAGCTTGTCGATTTGCTCCTGATACGCGGCGATCACTTCTTCCTGGCTGGCGCCGGGCTGGATTTTCGCCGCGGCTTGCCAACGGTCGAAACGCACGCCCTGCTCGGCCAGGGTCGAGGCGATGTCTTCGAAGTGGGTCAGCACCTTGTTCGGAATGTCAGGGCTTGAGACGTGGTAAACGGACAGGCTGCTCATCAGGGCAACTCCTTAACGGTTCATGCATTACGGTTAAAGAGCGAGCGCGTCTTCAACTCGCACTCGAACAAAAATTCAAATGCCTCGATCTGCCGCAGCGCATCGCTCATGCGCGCGCCCCACGTGTAGAGGCCATGGCCGCGGATCAGGTAGCCGACACAATCAGGGTGGGCGTCGAGCCAAGGCTGCACCTTGGCGGCCAGCCGCGCAATGTCCTGGTCATTGTCGAAAATCGGCACACGAACGCGGGACTCGTGAGTCGAAACGCCGCTGAAGGCTTTTTGCAGTTCGTAGTCTTCGAACTCGATGAAGTCTTCCGGCGTCAGGCGCGACAGCACCGTGGCGTTCACCGAATGGGTGTGCAGCACCGCGCCGATCTCCGGGCGCCAGCTGTAGAGCTGAGTGTGCAGCAGGGTTTCGGCGGACGGCTTCTTGCCCGGTTCCAGGCTATTGCCCGACAAGTCGGTGGCCAGCACATCATCCGGACCCAGTTGGCCCTTGTGCTTGCCGGACACGGTCAGCAAGGCTTCGGTCGGCGACAGGCGGGTCGAATAATTGCTGCTGGTGGCCGGCGACCAGCCACGGCCATACAGAAAGCGCCCGGCGTCGATGATTTCCTGGGCGAGGTGTTCACGGCTAAGGCTCATGGCCTGTCCTCTTGCATACGTGTGGCAATGATAACGGCAGCGGCGAAGGCTGCGAGACTGGCAATACTAAAGGTCAATGTGGCGCCGAGGGCATTCCAGCTGTAGCCGGAATACAGCGCGCCCAATGCGCCGCCGGTGCCGGCCAGCGCGGCATACAACGCCTGGCCCTGCCCTTGCTGACGCGCGCCGAAACTACGTTGCACGAACTGGATGGCAGCCGCGTGAAAGCTGCCGAAGGTGGCGGCGTGCAGCACCTGGGCGAACAGCAACACCCAAAGAAACTCGGCAAACGAGCCGAGCAACAACCAGCGCAGGGCCGCCAGCAGGAAACTCGCCAGCAGCACCCGGCGCACCGAGAAGCGCGCGAGAATCTTGCTCATGAACAGAAACATCAAGACTTCGGCGACCACGCCGACCGCCCAGAGCATGCCGATCAGCCCGCGACTGTAACCGAGGCGCTCAAGGTGCAAGGTCAGAAAGGTGTAATACGGCCCGTGACTCATCTGCATCAGCGCCACGCACGCGTAAAACGCCAACACTCCGGGGCTGCGCAATTGCTGGAGGAATCCCTCCCCCGTCAACCGTTCACCCTGAACCGGTTGCGCGTTGGGCACCCACAAGCTGCTGACGACGATCCCGGCCATGATCAGTACCAGCGCCACCGGGTAAATATCGAGGCTCAGCCATTCGAACAATCGGCCCAGCGCGACCACGGTGATGATGAAACCGATAGAACCCCACAGGCGAATCTGACTGTAGCGCGACGTCTGCCCCTGCAAATGCGCCAGGGTGATGACTTCGAACTGCGGCAATACCGCGTGCCAGAAGAACGCGTGCAAGGCCATGACCATCGCCAGCCACGCGTAGCTTTTGCTGACGAAAATCAGTGAGAAGGTCAGCAAGGTGCAGGCGGCGCCGAAACGCACGATGGCCAGCCGTCGCCCGGTGTAGTCACCGAGCCAGCCCCAGATATTCGGCGCCACGCAACGCATCAGCATCGGGATTGCCACCAGTTCGCCAATGCGTGCGGCGCTGAAGCCCAGATGATCGAAGTACAGCGCCAGAAACGGCGCTGTCGAACCGAGCAAGGCGAAATAGAACAGGTAGAAACTGGAGAGCCGCCAGTACGGGAGCGCCGCCGCTGCCATCAGACTGCAGCGGCTATCAGATCAGCCATTAAAGCTGCCCCAACACCGGAGTGCTCACGCGCACATCGGCGTTCTGCCCGCGGTGACGCAGCAAGTGGTCCATCAGCACGATGGCCATCATCGCTTCGGCGATCGGCGTGGCGCGGATGCCGACGCACGGGTCGTGACGGCCCTTGGTGACGACCTCCACCGGGTTGCCATGGATGTCGATGGAACGACCCGGCGTGGTGATGCTCGATGTAGGCTTGAGCGCCAAGTGCGCAACGATCGGCTGACCGGACGAGATGCCACCGAGAATGCCGCCGGAGTTGTTGCTGAGGAAACCTTCCGGGGTCATTTCATCGCGGTGTTCAGTGCCACGCTGGGCGATGCTGGCAAAACCGGCGCCAATTTCCACGCCCTTGACCGCGTTGATGCTCATCAGCGCATGGGCCAGTTCGGCGTCGAGGCGGTCGAAGATCGGCTCGCCAAGGCCCGGCATCACGCCTTCGGCGACCACAGTGATCTTCGCGCCGACCGAATCCTGGTCGCGACGCAACTGGTCCATATAGGCTTCCAGCTCCGGCACTTTGTCCGGATCGGGGCTGAAGAAGGCGTTCTCTTCCACCGAATCCCAGGTCTTGAACGGGATTTCGATCGGGCCGAGCTGGCTCATGTAGCCACGAATGACGATGCCCTGGGTGGCCAAGTATTTCTTGGCAATCGCGCCGGCCGCCACGCGCATGGCGGTTTCCCGCGCCGAGCTGCGACCGCCACCGCGGTAATCGCGCTCACCGTATTTGTGGTGGTAGGTGTAGTCGGCGTGGGCCGGACGGAACAGATCCTTGATCGCCGAGTAGTCCTTGGACTTCTGGTCGGTGTTGCGGATCAACAGGCCGATGGCGCAACCGGTGGTGCGGCCTTCGAACACGCCGGAAAGGATTTCGACTTCGTCGGCTTCCTGGCGCTGGGTGGTGTGGCGGCTGGTGCCGGGCTTGCGCCGGTCCAGGTCGCGCTGCAGGTCCTCAAGGGAGATCTCCAGGCCCGGCGGGCAGCCATCGACAATGGCGACCAACGCCGGACCATGGCTTTCGCCCGCGGTGGTGACAGTGAACAGCTTGCCGTAGGTATTGCCGGACATGCAGGACGCTCCGTGAAATCGAACCTAAAATACGTAATGCGCGCCAGTATACGCAGGCTACCCGACTAGTTCATCCTCGAACCTTATGGGTGCCTGCGAGTCCAACCGGCACCTTGTTGATGATGGCGTGATGATGCTGCGAGTTCTAGCCTTGAGCCTTACCCTGTTTACCGGCTTTGTACAGGCCTCCGTCCTGCAACGCCCAATCACACTGGACACCGGCAGCGGCGAGCTTTTCGGCTCGCTGTTGCTGCCCAAGTCCGACACGCCAGTACCGGTTGTCCTGATCATTTCCGGCTCCGGGCCTACAGATCGTGACGGAAACAACCCCGACGGCGGGCGCAACGACAGCCTCAAACGGCTGGCCTGGGTGCTGGCCAAGCACAACATCGCCAGTGTGCGTTACGACAAACGCGGCGTGGCGGCGAGCCTTACGGCAACGCCCGATGAACGCAACCTGTCCGTGGAAGCCTATGTGGCCGATGCCGTGGCCTGGGGGCAGAAGCTCAAGGCCGATCCGCGTCTGGGCAAACTGATTTTGCTGGGCCACAGCGAAGGTGCGTTGATTGCCAGCCTGGCGGCGCCAAGCGTCGACGCTGCGGCGGTGATTTCCCTGTCCGGCAGCGCGCGGCCGATCGATCAAGTGCTGCGCCAGCAGTTGAGCAATCGCTTGCCGCCAGCCTTGATGCTGCGTAGCAATGAACTGCTCGACAGCCTCAAGGCCGGCCACACCGACGACAACGTACCGCCGCAGTTGCAGGTGATTTTCCGCCCCAGCGTGCAGCCGTACCTGATTTCGCTGTTCCGCCAGGACCCAGCGGCAGCCTTCGCCAAACTGAAGATGCCGGCACTGATCATTCAGGGCAGCAACGACATCCAGGTCGGCGTGGGTGACGCCAGGGCACTTAAAGCCGCCAAACCGGACGCCGAACTGGCACTGATCGAAGGCATGAACCACGTGATGCGCATCGTGCCCAACGACGTGAAGCGGCAATTGGCCTCCTATAAAGATCCGCAATTGCCGCTGGCGGCGGAACTTGGCGCGCGAATCCTCGGGTTTATTGACGAACTTCGCTCCAGTTAAGCTCCAGTCCTGAAAAAAACGGCCGATAAGCCTTTGTCGCCAGCGCTATGACTGGCGGCAACAGAGCTTGGACAGGATCTCGCCGTTATGACTGATACCCAGACTTCACCCGACACCACCGCTGAAAAAGACGCACCGCCAGCGGTCGAGCTGCCGTGGGCGGACGTCCACGTCGAGCACCACAAAATGCTCCGCCTGGCGCCGCTGCAAACCGACCGTAACACCGGCGGGCGGCCGCTGCGCTTTGTCGAATTCGGTTACGCCGAACGCAACAGCAAGGAGCACAGCCTGCTGCGCATGGCCATCAAGCTGCCAGGCCAACGGGTACGCAAAGAACAGAATCATTTGGATGTGTGGGTCGATCACACCGCCAAACGCGTGCATTTCGCTCCGGAAAGCGGCTTGCAGATCGAGCCGATGAACCGTGGCATCGGGCGCTATATGGCATCTCAGGGTGTCACGTGGGCAAAGAAACGATGGCCCGCCTACACCGTCGACGGCACTGACTTGAACAACAAGGATGCGTTGAACGAAGACACGCGCCTGCGCCGCGACCACTTTCTGCGGGTGCACGGTTTTGACGTGGTCTACGCCGATGCCCAGCATTTGAAGGGCAGCGTCAAAGAGGTGCAGATCGGTGATTTGCTGGGCGACTGGAACAGCGAAAAGCTGCAACAGGTAGAAATCCTCGAAGCCGCGCAGATGCTCCAGCAAGCGGAGCAGAACCTGGCGGAACAGGAAGTCAAACTGAAGAAACACGAAGAAAAGGTCAGCAAGTACAAGCGTGAAGACGCCGGGCTGCGTTTTACCATTACGTGTCTGGTGGCGTTTGCAGTGTTTCAGGCGGGGTTGTTGATCTGGATTGCCACGCATCGGTAACCGACATCAAACCCAATTGTGGCGAGGGAGCTTGTCGGATCGCCGCGCCGTCCCGCTGGGCTGCGAAGCAGCCCTAAAATCGCCGACCGCTTCGCGCTCGAACGGGAGCAAGCTCCCTCGCCACAAGAGTCGGGGTCAGACGCGGGAAGCGAACAACGCCTGATGATCGCGGCACTGCTCCGCTGTCAACATGAACACCCCATGCCCACCGCGCTCGAATTCCAGCCAGGCGAAGTCGACTTCCGGGTACAGCGACTCGACGTGAACCTGGCTGTTACCCACTTCGACGATCAGCAAACCCTTCTCGGTCAGATGATCCGCCGCTTCGGCGAGCATGCGGCGTACCAGGTTCAAACCGTCGTCGCCACAGGCCAGGCCCAGCTCGGGTTCGTGTTGATATTCGTCCGGCATGTCGGCGAAATCTTCCGCATCGACGTAAGGCGGGTTCGACACGATCAGGTCGAAACGTTGCCCCGGCAAACCATCGAAACCATCGCCCTGAACAGTGAATACGCGCTCGTCGACACCGTGGCGCTCGATGTTCTGGTTAGCCACTTCCAATGCTTCGAACGACAGGTCAGCCAAAACCACTTCGGCGTTCTGGAACTCATAGGCACAGGCAATACCGATGCAACCGGAACCGGTGCACAGGTCGAGAATGCGCGCAGGTTCGGCACCCAGCCACGGCTCGAAACGCTTTTCGATCAGCTCACCAATCGGCGAACGCGGGATCAGTACGCGTTCGTCGACAATGAACGACAAGCCACAGAACCAGGCCTCGCCCAGCAGGTAAGCGGTCGGAATGCGCTCTTCGATACGGCGCTTGAGCAAACTTTGCAGATGGGCCAGTTCGTCGTCTTCCAGACGGCAGTCCAGATAGCTGTCGGCGATTTCCCACGGCAAGTGCAGCGCACCCAATACCAGTTGGCGGGCTTCGTCCCAGGCGTTGTCGGTCCCATGGCCGAAAAACAGATCCTCCCCATGGAAGCGGCTGACGGCCCAACGGATATGGTCACGCAGGGTACGAAGTCGGGAAGTGGTCACGGGATAAACTCCAGAAAAAACGACTGGCGATTCTAACAGCCAAAAGGCGCCACGACGACGCAGGAAAAACACCGCATCAGATGTAGGACCCTTCTATTTTTTTAGCGGGCTATTGAACAGAACGAGTATCTTGACAAGGCTGCAAGCCAGCAACGGCGGTGCCTACGATGGTAGCGATTCACAGAAGCGCTCAGCCAGAGGACAATGTCGCAAAAGCCCCACCCGAAGGAGCCCCAGAATGTCCGTTCCAAAAACGATGTTTCAACTCAGCGGCCGTGGTTACGCAGCGGCCAATCTGGGTCATGCGACCCTTGTCATCATCGATGCCCAGAAAGAATACCTCAGTGGCCCGCTGGCCCTGAGCGGTATGGATGCTGCCGTCGCGAACATCAAACACCTGCTGGCCGCTGCCCGTGCAGCCGGTCGGCCGATCGTGCATGTGCGTCACCTCGGCACCGTCGGTGGGCTGTTCGATCCTCAGGGCGAACGCGGTGAGTTCATTCCGGGCCTGGAGCCACAGGGCGACGAAACTGTCATCGGCAAGTTGCTGCCAAGCGCGTTTCACGGCACCGAACTGTACGATCGCCTGCAACATTTGGGCTCGCTCGACCTGATCGTTTGCGGTTTCATGAGTCACTCCAGCGTCAGCACCACCGTGCGTGCCGCGAAGAACCTGGGCTTTCGCTGCACCTTGGTGGAAGACGCCTGCGCGACGCGGGATTTGCCTTGCAAGGGCGGGATCCTCAGCGCCGAACACGTTCAGCAGACCGAAATGGCGATCATGGCGGACAACTTCGCCACCCTCGCCCTGACCCACGATCTGATCTGATCGACCGTCGATGAGCGGCCCATACCGCCGCTCATCCGCAAAAGCCTCTCATTTGCCGTAATTGCCCTAGCCTCAGGAACATCCCGGTCAACTCCCGGTCGAAGGGCCGATACCCATTGAGGAAGGTCGGAATGAAGTTATCCGATGGTTTTGATGCACGCCGCTTGCGGCCCAAGGGCCAACGCAATTGGCGATTTCGCTTTGGCGCAGCGTTCGCGGCCCTGCTGGCGATGTGCGGTGTATTGCTGGCGATGGCCGGCGCGGCCAGCCTGCTGGGGCGGCCACCGGCGTTGGGCGAGTTGAATGCCAGCCCGCTGGGCTCGTCGATCATTCTGGTGGTGGGCGTGTTCGTGCTGTACCTCGGCGTGTTGCTATGGCGCCGCTGCCGTCGCCGTTCGCGCCAGTCTCGAGAGCTGAACCTGGCCCCACACCTGATGAAAAAACACGACTGAATCAAAGGCCCGGCGTTTTGACGGGCCTCAATTGTTATGGATAGCGCTCCGACTTGGGTAAACTGCCCCCCCTTCGCGGAGG
This sequence comes from Pseudomonas sp. GW822-FHT02G04, assembly GCF_058802085.1. Classification (NCBI taxonomy): domain Bacteria; kingdom Pseudomonadati; phylum Pseudomonadota; class Gammaproteobacteria; order Pseudomonadales; family Pseudomonadaceae; genus Pseudomonas; species Pseudomonas sp. GW822-FHT02G04. The sequence goes on along the minus strand of NZ_JBXANU010000017.1, from coordinate 48,445 downwards.
CTGACATGCAAGACGACGATTTTTCCCTGTTCAAAAGCGCGATCCAAGGCGTCAAGCCGATCAAGCACGATCGCGCCGAAACCGGCAAACCCAAGGCCGATCGCGCGCAAATCGCCAAGCTGCGCCAGGCCGCCACCGTGCGCACCGATGCCACCACCGTTGACGGGCTGTCCGATCAGTTTGTGATTGATGTCGGCCCGGAAGACGAGCTGATGTGGGCGCGTGACGGTGTTCAGGAAAGCCAGATGCGCAAGCTCAAGATCGGACAGATTCCGTTTGAAGGCAGCCTCGATCTGCATGGCATGAACGTGGAAAAGGCCCGTGAAACCCTCTGGGCGTTTCTGGCCGAAGCAACCAAATTCGAAATCCGCTGCGTACGCGTCACCCACGGCAAAGCCGTGCGTCTGGACGGCAAGCGGCCGATGATCAAGAGTCACGTCAACACCTGGCTGCGTCAGCATCCTCAAGTACTCGGCTTCACCTCGTGCCAGCCGAAACATGGCGGCGCCGGAGCGGTTTACGTGATGCTCAAACGCACCATGATGGAAGGTCGTGACGAGTAAAGCTGTCGCTTCACGCTTGCAGCGCCGTGTTTGCCACCGTACCCTTGCCCTTTGCGTAAAATCCCACAGGTAGTTTCATGTCCCTGGAACAGAATTACACCGAGATTCTCGGCCAATTGGGCGAGGATGCCTCCCGCGAGGGCCTGCTCGACACGCCAAAACGTGCCGCCAAAGCCATGCAGTACCTCTGCCGCGGTTATGAACAGACGCTGGAAGAGGTCACCAACGGTGCCTTGTTCAGCTCCGACAACAGCGAGATGGTGCTGGTCAAGGACATCGAGCTCTATTCGTTGTGCGAACATCACCTGCTGCCGTTCATCGGCAAGGCGCACGTTGCCTACATTCCGAGCGGCAAGGTACTGGGACTGTCGAAAGTCGCGCGGATCGTCGATATGTACGCCCGCCGCCTGCAGATCCAGGAAAACCTCAGCCGCCAGATCGCCGACGCGGTCCAGCAAGTCACCGGCGCCCTGGGCGTAGCGGTGGTGATCGAGGCCAAGCACATGTGCATGATGATGCGCGGTGTGGAGAAACAGAATTCGACGATGATCACCTCGGTGATGCTCGGTGAGTTCCGCGAAAACGCCGCCACCCGCAGCGAGTTTCTCAGCCTGATCAAATAATTCGCAGCACGAAGAAAACCGGCACTGATCGCCGGTTTTTTTTCGCCTGCGAAAAATCAGGTAAGCTGCGCGCCTTCTGTTTGCCCTGAGAGACTTATACCGTGTTCGTCAAAGCGCTTCGTGTCGGCCTCGGCCAACTGATCATCTTCATCGATTTCATCACCCGTCCAGGCAAGAAGCAGCGCCCCGCCGCCGCTCAGGCTCAGGTCGAAGCGGCCGCCAAGGACCTGACCCTGTATCAGTTCCACGCCTGCCCGTTCTGCGTGAAAACCCGCCGCACCCTGCGTCGCCTGAACGTTCCGGTGGCCTTGCGCGATGCCAAGAACAATGAACAGGATCGCCAGGCCCTGCTGGAGCAAGGCGGCAAGATCAAGGTGCCGTGCCTGCGCATCGAAGAGAATGGCCAGACCACCTGGATGTATGAGTCCAAGGTGATCATTGATTATCTGGATAAGCGGTTTGCTGCGCTCTGACGCTTCTGTGGCGCCGGTATAAACACCGCAAAACCCGAACAAAAATAAACCGGTCCAATGACCGGTTTATTCATTTCTACACCCTCCTCCACCAACAGCCTCAGGCCGCTTCTGCCGCCTGGGCCTGACGCACCACCGCCGCCAATCGCTTGAGCCCTTCGTCCAGCCTTGCCGGGTCAATGTGGCTGAAATTCAGCCGCAGATGGCCGGGATTGTTATCCGGCTCAGGGAAAAACGGTTCGCCCGGCATGAACGCCACATCTGCTGCCAGCGCCGCTTTGAGCAGCGTGCGGGTATCCAGCGGCTGCTTGAGCGTCAGCCAGAAAAACAACCCGCCCTGCGGCACGTTCCAATCCGCCAGATCGGAAAAGTGCCTTTCCAGTGCTGACTGAAACGCATCCCGACGAACCCGATAGAAGTCCCGCAACTCGCCCAGGTGCTGCTGGTATTTTTCAGTGCCGATCCATTGCAGCGCTTGCCACTGCCCGATGCGGTTGGTGTGCAGATCGGCCGATTGCTTGAGCCGCAGCAAATGCGGGAACAGGTCCGGACTGGCAATCAAGTAACCAACCCGCAGGCCCGGCAACAGGGTTTTCGACACGGTGCCGGTGTAGATCCAGCTGGCCTTGGTCAAGCGGCTGACAATCGGCGTGGCACTGCCGCCGTCGAAGGTCAGTTCGCGGTAGGGTTCGTCTTCGATCAGGGTCACGCCAAATTCATCGAGCAACGCTGCCACCGCGTCGCGCTTGGCTTCGCTGTAACGCACCGCCGACGGATTCTGAAACGTCGGGATCAGGTAGATGAACGCTGGCTTGTGTTGTTCCAGACGGCTGCGCAGTTGCGCCAGGTTCGGGCCATCGGCCTCCAGCGGGACGGTGATGCAGTCGGCGCCAAACAGCTGGAAAATCTGCAACGCCGCCAGGTAGGTCGGCGCCTCGAGCAGAATTTCGGTGCCTTTGTCGATGTGGAGCTTGGCCGCCAGATCGAGGGTTTGTTGCGAACCGCTGACCACCAGCACCTGACTCGCCTCGCACGGCACGCCCAACGCCCGGGCTTCGGCCGCCAGCGCTTCACGCAGTGCCGGCTCGCCTTCGCTCATCCCGTATTGGCCCATGGACAGCGGCATCTGCGCCCACTCGACTTTCGGCAGCATGGCTTCGGCCGGCAAACCGCCGGCGAACGACATCACTTCCGGGCGCTGGGCGGCGGCGAGGATTTCACGGATCAAAGAACTTTTAAGGCGCGAGACACGTTCGGAAAAAGCCATGGGGGTCACCGGTAGCGAGGCCTGAGGAAAATGAGTCAAACTGATTGACCGAAATTACGACAGACCGAGCGGATACGTCAACATGCTTGACCTTAAAAACCCCACCACCCAGCAACAAGCCATGGAAGCGTTCTTCTTCGGCTATCAGGCCTTCACCGCCAAGGCTGATGAAATGCTCGAGCGTCGCGGCTTGAGCCGGGTGCATCAGCGCATCGTGTTTTTCATCGCGCGTTATCCGAACCTGAGCGTCAAGGAGTTGCTGGCGTTGCTCGGCGTGACCAAGCAGGCGCTGAACATTCCGCTACGGCAGTTGGTGGAAATGCATTTGGTGAACAGCGTCGCGTCCCAGACCGACAAGCGTAAGCGGCTGCTGGAACTGACCGTGGAAGGCGCGCGATTCGAGCAGTCGTTGCGGCGCGAGCAGGTGAAATTGCTCGAGCGGGTGTTTGCCGAGGCTGGGGAGACGGCGGTGAATGGGTGGTTGGCGGTGAATCTGGCGTTGGGGGAAGTAACCAGAGTTGACCGGGACGACACCTGACTGTGGCGAGGGAGCTTGCTCCCGTTCGGCTGCGCAGCAGTCGCAAAGAACGATAACGCCGGTATGCCTGAAAAATTGCCACAGCCTGAGTCGGGCCGCTGCGCGCCCCAGCGGGAGCAAGCTCCCTCGCCACAAAAAGCTCGCTACACATCACATTTCATATCTATATACCCCGCCTGCCATTTTTTTCGTCTACAAAATCAAAAACATTATTTGCTTTATTTGTATACAAAAGCATAATTCGCTTCGTGCGAGTTCCTGACCATCAGGTCAACAAATTCGCAAGTACCTCAAAGGGTCGCTGCCACCCTCATGGGTCCGGCCCTGGAAATAACAATAAAACTCTTGAGGAGTACTCGCTGTGGAAAGCCGCAAATCCGAAGCCTCGACGCTGGAACTCTCGCCGCCGTTACGCAATGGCTGGCTGGAGCGCATCTTCAAACTCAGCTTGCACGGCACCACGGTGAAGACCGAGCTGATCGCCGGTCTGACAACCTTCATCACCATGGCCTACATCATCTTCGTCAACCCCAACATCATGGCCGACGCCGGGATCGATCACGGCGCCGCGTTCGTGGCCACCTGCATCGCCGCCGCGCTGGGTTGCCTGTTGATGGGCCTGTACGCCAACTGGCCGGTAGGCCTGGCGCCGGGCATGGGCCTGAATGCGTTTTTCACCTACACCGTGGTCGGCACCATGGGCTACAACTGGGAAACCGCTCTCGGCGCAGTGTTCGTGTCCGGTGTGTTGTTCATGTTCCTGACCTTTTCCCGGATTCGTGAATGGCTGCTCAATAGCATTCCGGTGAGCCTGCGCTTTGCAATGGGCGCGGGTGTGGGTCTGTTTCTGGGGCTGATCGGCCTGAAAACCGCGGGCATTGTCGTCGATAGCCCGGCCACCCTGATCAAACTCGGCTCCCTGCGCGAGCCTGGTCCACTGCTGGCAGCCATCTGCTTCCTGATGATTGCCGTGCTCAGCTACCACAAAGTGTTCGGCGCGATCCTCATCAGCATCATCACCGTGACCCTCGCCGGCTGGGGCCTGGGCCTGGTGCACTACGAGGGCATCATGTCTGCCCCGCCGAGCCTGGCACCGACCTGGATGGCCATGAACATCGCCGGCGTGTTCAACGTCAGCATGATCAGCGTGGTGCTGGCCTTCCTCTTCGTGCACATGTTCGACACGGCCGGCACCTTGATGGGCGTCGCCCAACGCGCCAACCTGGTGAACGCTGACGGCCGGATCGAAAACCTTTCCCGCGCCATGAAAGCCGACAGTGCCTCCAGTGTTTTCGGGGCGGTGGTGGGTGTTCCGCCGGTCACCAGTTATGTGGAAAGTGCCGCTGGCGTAGCCGCTGGTGGTCGGACTGGTCTTACCGCCGTGACCGTAGGTGTGCTATTTATTGCCGCAATGTTTTTCGCACCGCTGGCTGGCATGATCCCCGCTTATGCAACCGCCGGTGCGCTGATTTATGTAGCGATGCTGATGATGGGCGGTATGGCGCACATCGAATGGGACGAAGCGACCGACAGCATTCCGGCGATCGTCACCGCGATCATGATGCCACTGACCTTCTCGGTCGCCGATGGCATCGCGCTGGGCTTCATCACCTACGTGGCGTTGAAGGCTGGCACCGGCAAGTACAAGGAAATTTCGGTGAGCCTGTGGGTGCTCTGCGCGATCTTCATCGCCAAGTTCATCTTCTTGTAAGCGTCACGCGGTACGCGTTTCAAACCAGCCTCACCCCGTCGGGTGGGGCTTTTGTGCATAGGGAGGAAAGTGATGAATCTGGAAACCTGGCTGCTGTTCAGCGGCGCTGCGCTGGTGGTGATCCTGATACCGGGGCCACTGTCTCTGCTGATGATCAGCAACAGTTTGAATTACGGTTTGCGCCGTTCTTACCCGGCGTTTCTCGGGGGCGTGTTTGCTTCGATCTGCCTGCTCAGCGCTTCGGCGCTCGGCCTGGGTGCATTGCTGCTGGCGTCGGAACAGCTGTTCAGCGCCCTGAAAATCGTCGGCGCGTTGTACCTGTTCTACCTCGCCTGGCAGAGCTGGCAGCAATCACGCCAACCCTCCCAGGGCGCCGAAGTGCCCCAGGCTGCGCCGGTGCCGCGCTTTCGTGCACTGTTCGGGCGCGCGTTCATGCTTGGCGCCAGCAACCCGAAAGACATTTTGTTCTTTGCCGCGTTCCTGCCGCAGTTTTTGAGTGCCGAACAACCGTTCCTGCCGCAGTTGCTGGTGATGATTGCCACCTGGACCGTGCTGGATCTGCTGTGCAAGCTGGCTTATGGGCTGGGGGCTCATGGCGCGGCGCGGTATCTGCGCAGTGGCAAGGGGCAGAGCTGGTTTAACCGGGTGAGTGCCGGGTTGTTCAGCGGGGCTGGTGCGGCGTCGTTGTTGAGTCGTTGAGTAAAAGCAAGATCAAAGGATCGCAGCCTTCGGCAGCTCCTACGCGCCTGTGGGCGCCGCCGAAGGCTGCGATCTTTTGACTTTTCTACAAGCAAAAAAAAGCCCGCAGTGTGAGCGGGCAAAAGACCAAAGAAGCTATATGCGCAGGATTTTGGGGGGGAAAGTCCTAGCTTCCTCTATAGGTCGAATAGCTATACGGCGAAATCAGCAACGGCACGTGGTAGTGATCCTGTTCTGCAGAGATGCCGAACCGCAGCACCACTACGTCGAGGAACGCAGGCTCAGGCAGCTGAACGCCACGGGCGCGGTAGTAATCGCCCGCATGAAATTGCAGCTGATAGACCCCGGTACGGTAGTCATCGCCTTGCAGCAACGGCGCATCGACCCGGCCGTCGCTGTTGGTGAGCGCCGTGGCGACCAGTTCCAGCTGCGAGCCTTCGACGCGGTACAGCTCGACCTTGATCGAACTGCCCGGACAACCGTGTGCAGCGTCCAAAACGTGTGTAGTCAAACGTCCCATTGATTCTGCGCGCCTGCCTGCATGGAGCAGTCAGACCTCGCGCCTCCCGAAGTCAGTTGAAAAGGAGACCGCACCGTTCCGGAGCACGAAAAGTTGCGGCGAGCGACTGATTAAGACATTTTTCAAAAAAATTGTACACAATAAAAACGACATTTTTACCGCCACCAACGTCGTTCTTGGTTTGCCAGCGAATTTCTCGCCGAACCATGAGATCAGTGGACCTTCTATCCATTAGCTGACCAGTCAGGCAGGTTTCTTGCAGTACCCTCCAATGAGAGCAGTCAGTGAAAAATGCAAAAAATCAGGCTTACAAAGTGAATATAAAGTTGTATACAATCACTCCATCGCTGTGACGCCAGCCTGCCCTCTCATCGCCAGGCCGCCACACACACCCTGACTTTGAACAAGTCGACACGAACAAGAAGGAAGACTGCAGTGAGCGCTGACTACCCACGCGACCTGATCGGTTACGGCAGTAACCCTCCTCACCCACACTGGCCGGGCAATGCCCGCATCGCCCTGTCCTTCGTGCTCAACTACGAGGAAGGTGGCGAGCGCAATATCCTTCACGGCGATAAAGAGTCCGAAGCCTTCCTCTCGGAAATGGTCTCGGCGCAGCCGCTGCAAGGCGAGCGCAACATGAGCATGGAATCCCTTTACGAGTATGGCAGCCGTGCCGGCGTCTGGCGGATTCTGAAACTGTTCAAGGAATTCGACATCCCGCTGACCATCTTCGCCGTGGCCATGGCCGCCCAGCGTCACCCGGATGTGATCCGCGCGATGGTCGAGGCCGGCCACGAGATCTGCAGCCACGGCTATCGCTGGATCGACTACCAATACATGGACGAAGCGCAGGAACGCGAGCATATGCTCGAAGCGATCCGCATCCTCACCGAAATCACCGGCGAGCGCCCGCTGGGCTGGTACACCGGTCGCACCGGCCCGAACACCCGTCGGCTGGTGATGGAAGAAGGCGGTTTCCTCTACGACTGCGACACCTACGACGACGACCTGCCCTACTGGGAACCGAACAACCCGACCGGCAAGCCGCACTTGGTGATCCCGTACACCCTGGACACCAACGACATGCGCTTCACCCAGGTCCAGGGCTTCAACAAGGGCGACGACTTTTTCGAATACCTGAAAGATGCCTTCGACGTGCTGTATGCCGAAGGCGCCGAGGCACCGAAGATGTTGTCGATCGGCCTGCACTGCCGGCTGATCGGCCGCCCGGCGCGCCTGGCCTCGCTCAAGCGCTTTATCGAATACGCTAAAAGTCATGAACAGGTGTGGTTCAGCCGCCGCGTCGACATCGCTCGCCACTGGCAGCAAACCCATCCGTATCAAGGGGCTGCCAAATGAGCCACTTCCAGACACTGAAGCCATCGACCCTGAGCCGCGACGCGTTTGTCGAAGCCTTCGCCGACATCTACGAACACTCGCCATGGGTGGCCGAGAAGGCCTTCGACCTGGGCCAGGACGCTTCGATCGACCAGATCGAAACCCTGCACCAGCGCATGAGCGACATCCTGTTGAGTGCCGATCACGCAAGCCAACTGGCCCTGATCAACGCGCACCCGGACCTGGCCGGCAAAGCTGCCGTCCAGGGCCAGCTTACCGCAGCCAGCACTGAAGAACAGTCTGGCGCGGGTATTCACCAATGCACGGCCGAAGAGTTTTCTCGCTTCACCGAGCTGAACGACGCCTACAAAGCCAAGTTCAAGTTTCCCTTCATCATGGCGGTAAAAGGCAGCAACCGGCATCAGATCCTCGCGGCGTTCGAAACGCGCATTCACAACCCGGAAGATACCGAGTTCAAATGCGCGCTGGCGGAGATCAACAAGATCGCGTTGTTCCGATTACTGACCCTATAGCAAGCCTGGCCCGACGTTGACGAACGCAAAAAACGCTTCGGGCCCTGCAAGCATCCCAAGCCAACTTATTTAAAGGCAGACAAGAAGAATGAAAGCTTACGCCGTACCTTTCGAGAAGTTCGTCAACCTGGCCGACGCCCGTCTGGGCACCAAAATCATCTCGGTCACCGATGACTGGTTCGCAGACGCCAACCGTCTGTTCCAGCCAACCCCGGCCGTGTGGAAGGAGGGCGTGTTCGATGACAACGGCAAGTGGATGGACGGCTGGGAGTCGCGCCGCAAGCGTTTCGAAGGCTACGACAGCGCGGTGATCCGCCTGGGCGTACCGGGTTCGATCAAAGGCGTGGACATCGACACTTCATTCTTCACCGGCAACTACCCGCCATCGGCCTCCCTGGAAGCCTGCTTCCTGGCCTCGGGCGAGCCGGACGAAAACACCCAGTGGACTGAAGTGCTGTCGGCCGTCGAACTGCAGGGCAACAGCCACCACTACCACGAAATCAATAACGATCAGGCGTTCAGCCACCTGCGCTTCAACATCTATCCGGATGGTGGCGTGGCCCGTCTGCGCGTGTACGGCATTCCGTTCCGCGACTGGTCGGCCGTTGGTGACAACGAACAAGTCGACCTGGCTGCCGCCCTGAACGGCGGTCGCGCCCTCGCCTGCTCCGACGAACACTTCGGCCGCATGAGCAACATCCTCAACCCGGGCCGTGGCATCAACATGGGCGATGGCTGGGAAACCGCACGTCGTCGTACCCCGGGCAATGACTGGGTGATCGTCGCGCTGGGCCATGCGGGTGAAGTCGAGAAAGTCATCGTCGACACCCTGCACTTCAAGGGCAACTACCCGGACAGCTGCTCGATCCAGGGCGCGTTCGTGAAGGGCGGCACCGACAGCCAGATCGAAACCCAATCGCTGTTCTGGCGCGAACTGCTGCCAAGCCAGAAGCTGGAAATGCACGCCGAACACACCTTCGCCGAGCAGATCAAGGCGCTGGGCCCGATCACCCACATCCGCCTGAACGTGTTCCCGGATGGTGGCGTGAGCCGCCTGCGCGTATTGGGCAAGGTCGCTAAATGACACCCGATCGTTCCCACGCTCTGCGTGGGAATGCATACCGTGACGCTCCGCGTCACAGTGGACGCGGAGCGTCCATGGCGGCGTTCCCACGCAGAGCGTGGGAACGATCAACACAGAATTTTGGATAAGAAGACCAGCATGCGCACATTGACGATTGAACCGCTGACCAAAGAAGCCTTCGCCCCTTTCGGTGACGTGATCGAAACCGACGGCAGCGATCACTTCATGATCAATAACGGTTCGACCATGCGCTTCCACAAACTGGCGACGGTGGAAACCGCCACGCCAGAGGACAAGGCGATCATCAGCATCTTCCGCGCCGACGCGCAGGATATGCCGCTGACCGTGCGCATGCTGGAGCGCCATCCGCTGGGCAGTCAGGCGTTCATTCCGCTGCTCGGCAACCCCTTTCTGATCGTGGTCGCGCCACTTGGCGATGCACCTGTATCAGGCTTGGTCCGCGCCTTCGTCACCAACGGCAGGCAGGGCATTAATTACCATCGCGGCGTCTGGCACCACCCGGTGCTGACGATCGAAAAGCGGGATGACTTCCTGGTGGTTGATCGCAGTGGCACAGGCAATAACTGCGATGAGCATTTTTTCCAAGAGGATGAGTGTTTGATCCTCGCCCCCCACCAATAAGAGAAGGTCCGATCACTCGACAACAAGGGTGACGGGCGAGAGGTAAAGACTGTGGAAGCACATCTGTTGGAATGGCTGAACCTAAGCGTGCGCTGGGTTCACATGATCACTGGCGTGGCCTGGATCGGCGCGTCGTTCTATTTCGTCTGGCTGGAAAACAACCTCAATCGGGTCAACCCGAAAAACGGGCTGGCGGGCGATTTGTGGGCGATCCATGGCGGCGGCATCTACCACCTGGAAAAATACAAACTGGCTCCACCGACCATGCCGGACAACCTGCACTGGTTCAAATGGGAAGCCTATTTCACCTGGCTGTCGGGGATCGCGCTGCTGTGCGTGGTGTTCTACTCCAACCCGACGCTGTACCTGCTGGCTCCGGGCAGCACCCTGAGCGGCCCTGAAGGCGTGGCCATCGGCCTCGGCTCGTTGTTCATCGGCTGGTTCATCTACTCCTTCCTCTGCGACTCGGCCCTGGGTAAACGCCCTGCCCTGCTAGGCGCAATCCTGTTCGTGCTGATCATCGGCGCCGCCTACGGCTTCAGCAAAGTGTTCAGCGGTCGTGGTGCGTACCTGCACGTCGGCGCGGTCATCGGCACCATCATGGTCGGCAACGTGTTCCGCATCATCATGCCGGCCCAGCGCGCCCTGGTGGCCGCGATCGCCGAGAACCGCACGCCCGACCCGGCGCTGCCGGCCAAAGGTTTGCTACGTTCGCGGCACAACAACTACTTCACCTTGCCGGTGCTGTTCATCATGATCAGCAACCACTTCCCGAGCACCTACGGCAGCCAGTACAACTGGCTGATCCTGGCCGGGATCGCGGTGCTGGCGGTGTTGGTGCGTCACTACTTCAACACCCGGCACGACAGCCACAAATTCGCCTGGACCCTGCCCGTTGCGGCGGTCGGCATGATTTGCCTGGCATACGTGACCGGCCCGGCGCCGATGTCCAGCGCGCCTGAAGTGGCCAAGGCACCCGGGACCATCGAGTACCAGCCGCTGCCGGAAACCGCCCTGGGCGGTGGTGCCAAACCTGAAGCGGCCAAACCTGATGCGCCTGCCGCTGCGCCGGCCCAAGCCTCGAATCAGGGCCCGACGTTCGACAAGGTTCACAGCGTCATTCAGGAACGTTGCGCGGTCTGTCACTCGGCCAAACCCACCAGCCCGCTGTTCAGTGCCGCACCGGCCGGCGTGATGTTCGATACGCCAGAACAGATCCACCAAAACGCCGCTCGCATTCAAGCTCAAGCGGTCACCAGCCAGATCATGCCACTGGGCAACATCACCCAGATGACCCAGCAGGAACGTGACCTGATCGGCGCGTGGATTGTTCAGGGGGCACCTACCAAGTAAGTAATAAGCCATTGTGGAGATAGGGTTTGTGTGGCGAGGGGGCTTGCCCCCGTTCGACCGCGAAGCGGTCGTAAAACCGGCGGATGCGGTCCTCTAGATAGAACGCGATTGTTGGGTTTGGGGGCTGCTTCGCAGCCCAACGGGGGCAAGCCCCCTCGCCACAGCAAGCTCCCTCGCCACAGGTCCCCCTGATACAAAAATCACAAGAATAAAAAAGATCCGAGGTGTTGCATGTCCGAGCTATCCGAAGCGCGCATCCCCGACGCACCCGCCATTCAACGTTTACCCCTTGTTCAACTGATTCTGGTCGGTCTGCAACACGTTCTGCTGATGTACGGCGGCGCCATTGCAGTGCCATTGATCATCGGGCAGGCCGCGGGCCTGAGCCGTGAAGAAATCGCCTTCCTGATCAACGCCGACCTGCTGGTGGCCGGCATCGCCACCATCGTTCAGTCGCTGGGCATCGGCCCGATGGGCATTCGCATGCCGGTGATGATGGGCGCCAGTTTCGCCGCGGTCGGCAGCATGGTGGCCATGGCCGGGATGCCTGGCATCGGCCTGCAAGGGATTTTCGGCGCGACCATCGCCGCCGGTTTCTTCGGAATGCTCATCGCGCCCTTCATGTCCAAAGTCGTGCGCTTCTTCCCGCCGCTGGTGACCGGCACCGTCATCACCTCGATCGGTTTGTCGCTGTTCCCCGTGGCCGTGAACTGGGCCGGTGGCGGTGCTGGCGCGGCTCAATTCGGTTCGCCTGTTTACCTGGCCGTTGCCGCACTGGTGCTGGCCACCATTCTGTTGGTCCATCGCTTCATGGCCGGATTCTGGGTCAACATTTCGGTGCTGATCGGCATGTGTCTGGGTTACGCGATTTGCGGCGTGATCGGCATGGTCGACCTCAGCGGCATGGACCAGGCGCCGTGGCTGCAGATCGTCACCCCGTTGCATTTCGGCATGCCGAAATTCGAGCTCGCACCGATTCTGTCCATGTGCCTGGTGGTGGTGATTATCTTCGTCGAGTCCACCGGGATGTTCCTGGCGCTGGGCAAAATCACCGGCCAGGACGTCACGCCGCGGATGCTGCGTCGCGGCTTGCTGTGTGATGCCGGTGCTTCTTTTTTCGCCGGCTTCTTCAACACCTTCACCCACTCCTCATTCGCCCAGAACATTGGCCTGGTGCAGATGACCGGCGTGCGCTGCCGCTCGGTGACCATCGTCGCCGGTGGCTTACTGATCGTGCTGAGTCTGCTGCCGAAAGCGGCGTTCCTGGTGGCCTCGATTCCTCCGGCGGTACTGGGCGGCGCGGCAATCGCGATGTTCGGCATGGTCGCCGCCACCGGGATCAAGATTCTTCAGGAAGCCGACATCGGTGACCGGCGCAACCAGTTGCTGGTGGCGGTGAGCATCGGCATGGGGCTGATCCCGGTGGTGCGTCCGGAATTCTTCGCCCACCTGCCGATGTGGATGAGCCCGATCACCCACAGCGGCATCGCCATGGCCACACTTAGCGCCCTGGCGTTGAACCTGTTGTTCAACATTCTCGGCGGTCACGAACGCGCAGCCGTCAACGACTGCCACGCCCACCCGCACTAATCGAACCTGTGAAGGCGCTCCCTGTGGCGAGGGGGCTTGCCCCCGTTCGGCTGCGAAGCAGTCGCAAAACCTGCTGACAGGCTATGGCTGGGGAAATACCGGGGCCGCTTCGCGACCCAACGGGGGCGAGCCCCCTCGCCACAAAACAATAAAAACAAGAGGGAGCAACAGATGATTCGTACCCAGACAAGTCTGTCGTTCAGCGATGCCGGGCTGACCGCCCATAACTGTGCCCCTCACCTGTCGCCAGTGCTCTGTTGCGGGGCACTTGAGACCTGGCCAAGGAGTCAGTATTCTCCGCGGCCGCCCGAATCCGGTCTAAAAAAAAGCCCGGATTTAATTCCTGACCAGAAAGCCAACTTACCCCGGCTCTGGGCAGTATCAAGGCATTCAAAAATGACGCTCGATCGACTGTTTTCGAACAGCCGAACGGGCGTTCTTTGGCTTTTTGAAAGCCTTGGCTCAGCTCTTGCTAACAGCACCAAAGCTGACCGCATGGATGATTTTTTACAGCAGCAAGAAAAGGCGCCACACCAGAGCGCCGACCTTAGAAAGATAACGTGGAACCACCTACTTTTTGGGAGCAACCGAATGAAACGTACGTGCACCAGCCTGATGCTCGCGGGATCCTTGCTGGCCGGGGGCCAGGCAATGGCCGGCGACTTGCTGCAATGGCAGAACAACAGCCTGACCTACCTCTATGGCAAGGACTTCCAGGTCAACCCGCGCATTCAGCAAACCGTCACTTTCGAGCACGCCGATGCATGGAAATACGGCGACAACTTCGTGTTCGTCGACAAGATTTTCTACAACGGCAAGGACGACCCCGGCGTCGGTTCGAACACCTACTACGGCGAAATCAGCCCACGCTTGTCGTTTGGCAAAATCTTCGACCAAAAACTGGAGTTCGGTCCGGTCAAGGACGTGCTGCTGGCCATGACGTACGAGTTCGGTGAAGGCGATACCGAGTCTTACCTGATCGGTCCGGGTTTCGACCTGGCGATTCCTGGTTTCGACTACTTCCAGCTGAACTTCTACCAGCGTCACACCGAAGGCAGCCGCCCTGGTGATAACGTCTGGCAGATCACCCCGGTCTGGTCCTACACCATTCCCGTGGGCGATTCGAACATCCTGATCGATGGCTTCATGGACTGGGTGGTCGACAACGACCAGAACAGCAAAGGCACCTACCACGCCAACCTGCACTTCAACCCGCAGATCAAATACGACCTGGGTAAAGCGTTGAACATTGGCGAGAAGCAGTTGTATGTGGGTGTCGAGTACGACTACTGGTCGGACAAGTACGGGATCAAGGACAGCCAGTACTTCAAGACCGATCAGAGCAACACGAGCTTGCTGGTGAAGTTCCACTTCTGATTTAAAGTCAAAAGATCGCAGGCTTCGCCAGATCCTACGGACGTGCGCATCCGGGGTAGGAGCTGCCGCAGGCTGCGATCTTTTGCTTTATGACAACCCCAGAAACCGGCACAGCTCATCGCGCTTGGCCAACGCATCGCGCCGCCCCAGATCAATCAATTCGCTGCAATACCCCGCCTCGAACAGCAGATAACTCAGCACCCCCGCCCCGCTGGTCTTGGTCGCCCCCGGCCCGCGTAAAAACAGGCGCAAGGCTGCCGGCAGTTCCTGGCGATGCCGCGCGGCAATTTCATCGATCGGCTGACTCGGTGAAATCACCAACACATCCACTGGCGCCGCTCCCAATGCACGACTCGAGATGCCGTCGGGCAGCAGATGGCTGAACTGGTTCAGACGCTGCAATAACTCGATGTCACTTTCCAGGCTGTCAATGAACGTACTGTTGAGCAGGTGTCCACCGACTTGCGCCAGGGTCGGCTGCTGACCGGTGTAGGCGCGTTGCAGTGGTTGTTGCGGATCAACCCCGCGCGGATTGCCGCTGACGCCCACCACCAGCACGCGACTGGCGCCCAGGTGCAGCGCCGGGCTGATCGGTGCCGATTGACGCACCGCGCCATCGCCGAAATATTCTTCGCCAATTTTTACGGGTGCGAACAGCAATGGAATCGCGGAACTGGCCAGCAGATGGTCGACGCTCAGCTGGGTCGGTACGCCGATCCGCCGATGGCGCAACCAGGATTCGATGGTGCCGCCGCCCTGATAAAACGTGACCGCCTGACCGGACTCATAGCCGAACGCCGTAACCGCTACGGCCCGCAATTGCTTTTGCGCAATCGCTTCGGCAATCCCGGGCATGTGCAGTTTGTGATTGAGCAAACGGCGCAGCGGCGAACTGTTGAGCAGGGCCACCGGCACCGGCGAGCCAATGCCCATCAGGTTGTGACTGACAAAACGGGTGGCCTGATGAATCACCCCAGGCCAATCACTGCGTAATACCAGATGGCTGCGAAAACCTTGCCAGAAAGCCGTCAGACGCTCGATCGCGCCACGAAAATCCATCGCCCCACTGGCCAGGCTGACCGCATTGATCGCGCCGGCCGAGGTGCCGACGATCACCGGAAACGGATTCGCCGCCCCCATTGGCAGCAGCTCGGCAATCGCCGCCAGCACGCCTACCTGATAGGCCGCGCGAGCCCCACCGCCGGAAAGAATCAACCCTGTAACCGGTTCAGCAGGACTCATTGCAACACTCCATGGTGCTTAAAGGGATCGGTGACTCAACCGCGTTTGGCGTACAGCTTCGGCTCACCCGGTGGACGGCTCTTGAAGCGGCGATGCGCCCAAAGGTATTGCTCCGGACATTCGCGCAACGCGCCTTCCACCCACTGGTTGATCCGAATGCAATCGGCCTCTTCCGTCTCGCCGGGAAAGCCTTCGAGCGGGGCATGAATCACCAGACGGTAACCGCTGCCGTCAGCCAGGCGCTCCTGGGTGAACGGCACCACCAGCGCCTTGCCCAGCCGTGCGAATTTGCTGGTGGCGGTGACGGTCGCCGCCTGAATCCCGAACAGCGGCACGAAGATACTTTGCTTGGCGCCGTAATCCTGATCCGGTGCGTACCAGATCGCTCGCCCTGCCCGTAGCAGTTTGAGCATGCCGCGCACGTCGTCGCGCTCCACCGCCAGCGAGTCGAGGTTGTGCCGCTCGCGGCCACGGCGCTGGACGAAGTCGAACAGCGGATTCTTGTGTTCGCGGTACATGCCATCGATGGTGTGCTGCTGACCGAGCAACGCCGCGCCGATCTCCAGCGTGGTGAAATGCACGGCCATCAGAATCACGCCCTTGCCGTCCGCCTGGGCCTGTTTCAAATGTTCCAGGCCTTCGACATGGGCCAGTTTCGCCAGACGCTTGCGCGACCACCACCAGCTCATGGCCATCTCGAAGAAGGCGATCCCGGTGGACGCGAAGTTTTGCTTGAGCAGGCGCTTGCGCTCGGCAGCGGTCTTTTCAGGGAAACACAGCTCAAGATTGCGCTTGGCAATGCGCCGTCGGTCGCCGGCCACTCGGTACATCAATGCACCCAGGGCGCGACCAATCGCCAGCAACGCCGGATATGGCAACTGCACAATCAGCCACAACAGCCCCAGGCCACACCACAGCGGCCAGAAACGCGGAGAAAGAAATGCTGTTCGAAATCGCGGGCGTTCCATTAAAGGTTCCGGAAAGTTAATGGCCGCGCATTCTACATCGTTCGACCCGGCTTGCGGCCTGCGGGCGTTCTCGTTATAAGTCTCGGCACTTTTAGTGACAAGCCGTTGTATGCCGACCATGAGCCAAACCGAACCGCTAGACCAAGATCCCGTGTTCCAGTTGAAGGGCAGCATGCTGGCCATTACGGTGCTGGAACTGGCCCGTAACGACCTCGAGAACCTTGATCGGCAACTGGCCGCCAAGGTCGCCCAGGCGCCCAACTTCTTCAGTAATGCGCCGCTGGTACTGGCCCTGGACAAACTCCCGGCCAGCGAAGGCTCGGTCGACCTGCCGGGATTGATGCGCATCTGCCGCCAGCATGGCCTGCGCACCCTGGCGATCCGTGCCAGCCGCATCGAAGACATCGCAGCGGCCATTGCGGTCGATCTGCCAGTGCTGCCGCCGTCCGGCGCGCGGGAACGCCCGCTCGACCCGCTCGAAGGCGTCGTAGCGAAAAAACCGGAAAAACCACCGGAGCCGACCATCAAACCGACAAAAATCATCACGTCGCCAGTACGTGGTGGCCAGCAGATTTATGCCCAGGGCAGCGATCTGGTGGTGATTTCGTCGGTCAGCCCGGGGGCGGAACTTCTCGCCGACGGGAATATCCATGTATACGGCGCGATGCGCGGTCGTGTGTTGGCCGGCGTCAAAGGCGACACGAAAGCCAGGATTTTCTGTCAGCAAATGACCGCTGAACTGGTCTCCATCGCCGGTCACTACAAGGTTTCCGAAGACCTGCGTCGCGATCCATTGTGGGGCGCAGGTGTACAAGTCAGCCTGTCGGGTGACGTGTTGAACATCATTCGGCTTTAACGGATACTGCCGCATTTTCCAAGCATCTCTAAAACGTAGCGAAAACGGCTCAAACGAAGTAGGAAAAAGGCTAAAAGCAGTGTTTACCGGGGGTAAATACCGCTCAGAACCGGATTCCAGCCAAGGCTGTCCGACTGCAGTAGTTTTTCAAGAGATGTTTTTCAGGGGCTAAACGTCCTTTTTCCTTAGGGGTAAAACACCTTGGCCAAGATTCTCGTGGTTACATCCGGCAAGGGTGGTGTGGGTAAGACCACCACCAGCGCCGCTATCGGTACCGGCCTCGCTCTGCGTGGTCACAAAACAGTTATCGTCGACTTCGACGTCGGCTTGCGTAACCTCGACCTGATCATGGGTTGCGAGCGCCGCGTGGTGTATGACTTCGTCAACGTGGTAAACGGCGAAGCCAACCTGCAACAGGCCCTGATCAAAGACAAGCGCCTGGAAAACCTCTACGTGCTGGCCGCCAGTCAGACCCGCGACAAAGACGCGCTGACCCAGGAAGGCGTAGAAAAAGTCCTGATGCAGTTGAAAGAAGACTTCGAATTCGTGGTCTGCGACTCGCCGGCCGGTATCGAGAAAGGTGCCCACCTGGCCATGTACTTCGCTGATGAAGCGATCGTCGTGACCAACCCGGAAGTCTCCTCCGTACGTGACTCGGACCGCATGCTGGGCCTGTTGGCCAGCAAGTCCCGTCGCGCCGAAAACGGCGAAGACCCGATCAAGGAACACCTGTTGCTGACCCGCTACAACCCTACTCGCGTCGTCAACGGCGAAATGCTCGGCGTCGAAGACGTCAAGGAAATCCTCGCGGTGACCCTGCTGGGCGTGATTCCGGAATCGCAAGCCGTCCTCAAGGCCTCCAACCAGGGCGTGCCGGTGATTCTCGACGACCAGAGCGACGCCGGCCAGGCGTACAGCGATGCGGTCGATCGTCTGTTGGGCAAGACCGTGGACCATCGTTTCCTCGATGTCGAGAAGAAGGGATTCTTCGAGCGACTTTTTGGAGGTAGGTAATGAACCTTTTTGACTTCTTTCGTGCCAACAAAAAGCCCAGTACCGCCTCGGTAGCGAAAGAGCGTCTACAGATCATCGTGGCGCATGAACGCGGCCAACGCAGTACGCCGGACTACTTGCCAGCCTTGCAGAAGGAACTGGTGGAAGTGATCCGCAAGTACGTCAATATCGGGTCCGATGACGTGCACGTCGCTCTGGAAAACCAGGGCAGCTGCTCGATTCTGGAACTCAATATCACCCTGCCCGATCGCTGAGTCGATCCGGCGGGAGCCACGGCGGCTCAGGGCCCTTCCATGACTGGAGGGGGCCTGAGTCGCCGTTGGCGTTTGTTACGAGGCTGTTTTAATGCCGCTGTCCAACATCCGCATCATCCATCAGGACGCCGCCGTACTGGTGGTGGACAAACCGACCCTGTTGCTCTCCGTCCCCGGACGGGCCGATGACAACAAGGACTGCCTGATTACGCGCCTGCAAGAAAACGGCTACCCGGAAGCGCGAATTGTCCATCGGCTGGACTGGGAAACCTCCGGCATCATTCTGCTGGCCCGTGACCCGGACACTCATCGCGAGCTGTCTCGGCAATTTCACGACCGCGAAACCGAAAAGGCCTACACCGCCCTGTGCTGGGGACAACCGGAACTGGACAGTGGCAGCATCGACTTGCCCCTGCGCTACGATCCGCCGACCAAGCCACGTCATGTGGTGGACCACGAGTTCGGCAAGCATGCCCTGACCTTCTGGCGTGTACTGGAGCGTTGTGGCGATTGGTGCCGCGTCGAGCTTACGCCGATCACCGGCCGCTCCCACCAATTGCGCGTGCACATGCTCTCCATCGGCCACCCGCTGCTGGGTGACGGGCTCTACGCCCATCCGCAAGCCCTGGCTGCCTGGCCACGCCTGTGCCTGCACGCGAGCATGCTGAGTTTCACTCATCCGCAAAGCGGCGAACGCCTGCGCTTCGAGTGCCCGGCACCGTTCTAACGGTGGCGAACAGGCTTCTATGGCGAGGGGGCTGTTGTGGTGAGAGAGCTTCTGTGGCGAGGGAGCTTGCTCCCGCTGGAGTGCGGAGCGCTCCCAAAACCAGCGACCGTATTCTGTCGGGCACACCGCGCAAACTGGATTTGCGGCCGCTACGCAACCGAGCGGGAGCAAGCTCCCTCGCCACATTGAATCTCACGCGCCGCCAACATCAGGCCCGCCGCACTTTGCGCTTTCAATACGTTAAACTGGCGCCACTGCTGTCTGGAGCTTCTTATGCGCGAAGAGTTGAACCAAGGCCTGATCGACTTCCTCAAGGCCTCCCCTACCCCGTTCCATGCCACCGCCAGCCTTGTCCAGCGCCTGGAAGCGGCCGGTTTTGTGCGCCTCGACGAGCGCGAGCCGTGGACCACCGAAGCCAATGGCCGTTACTACGTCACCCGTAACGACTCTTCGATCGTCGCGGTAAAAATGGGCCGTCACTCGCCGCTGCACGGCGGCATCCGCCTGGTCGGCGCGCACACCGACAGCCCGTGTCTGCGGGTCAAACCCCAGCCGGAACTGCAACGCCAGGGCTTCTGGCAACTGGGCGTCGAAGTCTATGGCGGTGCACTGCTGGCGCCGTGGTTCGACCGCGATCTGTCCCTGGCCGGCCGCGTGACCTTCCGCCGCGATGGCAAGGTCGAGAGCCAGTTGATCGACTTCAAGGCACCGATCGCGATCATTCCGAACCTGGCCATTCACCTCAACCGTGAAGCCAACATGGGCTGGGCGATCAATGCCCAGACCGAGCTGCCGCCGATTCTCGCGCAATTCGCCGGTGACGAACGCGTGGACTTCCGCGCCGTGCTCACCGATCAGCTGGCCCGCGAACATGGCCTGAACGCCGACGTAGTGCTCGATTACGAGCTGAGTTTCTACGACACCCAAAGTGCTGCGGTCATCGGCCTGCATGGCGATTTCATCGCGGGCGCGCGCCTGGACAACCTGTTGTCGTGCTACGCCGGCCTGCAAGCATTGCTGACGACCGAAACCGACGAAACCTGCGTACTGGTCTGCAACGATCACGAAGAAGTCGGTTCCTGCTCGGCCTGTGGCGCCGACGGTCCGATGCTTGAGCAAACCCTGCGTCGTCTGTTGCCCGAAGGGGATGAATTCGTACGGACCATTCAGAAATCCCTGCTGGTCTCGGCCGATAACGCCCACGGTGTACACCCGAACTACGCCGACAAGCACGACGCCAACCACGGCCCGAAACTCAACGCCGGCCCGGTAATCAAGGTCAACAGCAACCAGCGCTACGCCACCAATAGCGAAACCGCCGGGTTCTTCCGTCATTTGTGCATGGCCGAAGAAGTGCCGGTGCAGAGCTTCGTGGTGCGCAGCGACATGGGCTGCGGCTCGACCATCGGCCCGATCACCGCCAGCCACCTGGGCGTGCGCACCGTGGACATCGGCCTGCCGACGTTCGCCATGCACTCGATCCGCGAGCTGTGCGGCAGCCATGACCTGGCACACCTGGTCAAAGTGCTGAGCGCGTTTTACGCCTGCCAGGAATTGCCATAACCCTTGTGATTAAAAGGCAACTTTTGTGGCGAGGGAGCTTGCTCCCGCTCGGCTGCGAAGCAGTCGTAACTTGGCAAACTCGGTCTGGCTGATTAGCCGATGTTGCTTTGTTTTGGGGCTGCTTCGCAGCCCAACGGGAGCAAGCTCCCTCGCCACAATGATCTTGCGATCCATTCCTGCCACACATCACCAACGCCCGCCCGAAAGCCGCCTAGACTTGCAGTAACCCCTCCGACAAGGCTGTCACCATGATCTCGATGTCTTCGTTTCACGCCATGCTGATCCCGATTCTTTCCGGGATGATCATGCTGGCCATCGGTTTCAACTTTCGCGACAAAAACGCCGGCGTGTTCGCGATGTGGGTCGGCATGCTGATGATCCTCGCCACCGTGATCTACAAGATCCTCGCCAAACTCAACGAATAAATCCTCGCGCCCGACTCGCATTGATTTTGACGGGCTCGTACACTCGGCCGATTCGCTCATCCGAGGTTGACCGCCTAGTGTTCGCTCGTCTTTTTGCCCTGCCGTGTTTGTTCCTTGTCTGCCTGATGACGCTGCTGCCGATGGCGCCTGCCCAGGCGGTCGGCTTGCCGGGGCTGCTCAACGGCTCGGCGAAAACCCAGCCGGAAGCCCAAGCGCCACTGGGACAATCGCTGGACGAAGTCATCAAATCGCTGGAAAACGATCAGCAGCGGACCAAACTCCTGGCGGACCTGAAGAAGCTGCACGACGTCACCAAAAAAGCCCAACCGACCACCGAAGAAGGCGTGCTGGGCCTGATCGGCGGCACCCTGGCCAGTTTCGAAAAGCAATTTTCCGGCGCCGACAGCCCCCTCACACGCTGGTCGGAAGAAGTCGACCAGGCCAAGGATGAACTGGTGGCACTCATGCTGCCGGCCAATGAATGGCTGCCGATCATCTTTGCCTTCGCCATGATCCTGATGGTCTGGAGCCTGCTGGCCGCCGCCCTGATCTGGCTCGGCCACCGGGTGCGCATGCGCTTCGGTCTCACCGAAGAACTGCCGCAACACCCCAAGGCGCTGGATATGCTGCGCTTTGCCTTGCGCAAACTCGGGCCGTGGATGATCGCCTTGGTCATGACGGTTTACATGACCTACGCCCTGCCCTCGTCATTGGGTAAAAGCCTGGCCATGGTGCTGGCCTATGCGCTGGTGGTCGGTACCTGTTTCTCGGCGATCTGCGTGATCGCGTTTTCTCTGCTCGATGGCCCGCATCGCCACCGCGCCTTGTACATCCTGCGGCATCAGGCCTTTCGCCCGTTGTGGCTGATCGGCAGTTTCGCCGCCTTCGGTGAAGCCCTGAACGACCCGCGCCTGATCGCCAGCCTCGGCAGCCACCTGGCCCACACGGCGGCGACGTTCGCCAACGTGCTGGCGGCGATTTTCACAGGTTTTTTCATTCTGCGTTTCCGCCGACCTATCGCACACCTGATCCGCAACCAGCCGCTGTCCCGGCGCCTGACCCGTCGCGCCTTGAGCGACACGATCGAAATCCTCGGGACCTTTTGGTATCTGCCAGCGCTGGTGCTGGTGGGCATCTCGCTGTTCGCCACCTTCGTCTCCGCCGGCGACACCAGCACCGCGTTGCGTCAGTCGCTGATCTGCACCGTGTTGCTGGTGTTGTGCATGGTCATCAACGGGCTGGTGCGCCGTCATGCACTCAAGCCACAACGCGGCCCCAAGCGCCATGCTCTGTATTCGGATCGCCTGAAAAGCTTCTTCTACACCCTCGCCCATCTTGTGGTGTGGCTGGCGTTCATCGAACTCGGCCTGCGGGTCTGGAGCATGTCGCTGATCCGCTTCACCGAAGGCGAAGGCCATGAAATCAGCGTCAAACTGTTCAGCCTCGGTGGCACGCTGATTTTTGCCTGGCTGATCTGGATCCTCAGCGACACCGCCGTGCATCACGCCCTCACCCGCTCACGCAAAGGCCTGGCCAACGCCCGCGCGCAGACGATGATGCCGCTGATCCGCAACGTGCTGTTCGTGGCGATTTTCATCATTGCGCTGATCGTCGCCCTGGCGAACATGGGCATGAACGTCACGCCGCTGCTGGCCGGCGCCGGTGTGATCGGCCTGGCCATCGGTTTCGGTGCGCAATCGCTGGTGGCCGACTTGATCACCGGGCTGTTCATCATCATCGAAGACTCCCTGGCCATCGACGACTACGTGGACGTCGGCGGTCACTTGGGCACGGTCGAAGGCCTGACCATCCGCACCGTGCGTCTGCGGGATATCGACGGTATCGTCCACACCATCCCGTTCAGCGAAATCAAAAGCATCAAGAACTACTCCCGGGAATTCGGTTACGCGATCTTCCGGGTGGCGGTGCCCTCGAACATGGACATCGACGAGGCGATCAAGCTGATGCGCGACGTCGGCCAGAAAATGCGCACCGACCCGCTGCAACGGCGAAACATCTGGTCGCCGCTGGAGATTCAGGGGGTCGAAAGTTTCGAGTCCGGCAATGCGATTCTTCGCGCGCGCTTCAAGACCGCGCCGATCAAGCAATGGGAAGTGTCCCGGGCGTTCAACCTGTCGCTCAAGCGGCATCTGGATGAGGCCGGGCTGGATCTGGCGACGCCGCGCATGAGTGTGCAGGTCGCCAAGGAATAATGCTCTTGTAGGAGCGAGGCTTGCCCGCGAAGACGGACTATTGGCCAACATCAATGTTGAATGTCAGTCCCTCTTCGCGGGCAAGCCTCGCTCCTACGGAAGATCAAAATCTTAGAGCACATCTACACCAACATGAATCGCATCATGACGCCAAAACTCCAGGTCACAATCGATCAGCCGCTGATGCTGATCGTAGTTGACCCGGGCAATCCGCAACCCCGGGCTGCCCACCGACACCCGTAAAGCCGCCGCGGCGTCCACCGACAACGCGGTCGGCACGATCTCGAAGCGTACCCGCCCGTAGTGCAAGTCGTAATGCCGCGCATACAGTTCGGTCATCGACTGATTCAGATCGAAATCCAGAATCCCCGGAAAATACTGCGGGTTCAGGTAGTGCTCCACATACAGCACCAATCGCCCGTCAATCCGTCGCGAACGGCAGATCTGGATCACGCTCGACAGCGCTGGCAGCTGCAGCCAGGCACACACCGCCGCTGACGCCGGTTGCAAACGCGCGGAAATCACCTCGGTGGACGGCACCCGCCCCTGGGCGCTGACCATCGCGTGAAAGTGGCTGCGTTGCATCAGGTTATAAGCCAGCCGTGGTGGCGACACGAACCAGCCACGCCGCTCTTCGCGATAAATCTGGCCCTGTGCCTCCAACTGCAACAACGCCTCACGCACGGTAATCCGCGTGGTACCGAACAACTCACTGAGCTTGCGCTCGGCCGGTAACTTGCTCCCGGGCGCCAACAGGCCGTGGTCGAGCTGTTCTTGCAGAACCTGCCCGATCGCTGTCACCGCTTTGGTTGTCTCGATGCGCATCAACGTTACCTATCTGGACTAGACCAGCACTGATTCAGGGCAGAACCGCGATTGAAACCGGGCTCCATCAACTGCCTGCAAGCCTAGGCACTGCAGATGACTGACAGATGACAAAGCCGCCGAACGGTTGCTTCAGACACCTGCAATTTCATGGCCAAGTCCCTTTCATATCAGCCCTTTAGCCATGGTCTACGCTTATCTCGCACCCCGCGTATCCGAGCGCAGGAAATTCAGGCCGACCGGTCGTCGACATCAAAATGTCATCCAGGACGCCTAAATTGGCTCAGGTATTGCTGACCTAGACCAACACAACCGCAATCGCAGCGTTGAAAACGCCCAAAGGAGCTTCGGATGAAACAGTTTTTCCTGGCATCACTGTTAGGCTCGACCATTGCCCTGTGCACTGCCGCCATGGCGGCGGATACCGATCTGAAAACACTCGAAGCCGCTGCGAAAGCGGAAGGCGCAGTCAACAGCGTCGGCATGCCCGATGACTGGGCCAACTGGAAAGGCACCTGGGAAGACCTGGCCAAGAAATACGGCCTGAAACACATCGACACCGACATGAGCTCGGCCCAGGAAATCGCCAAGTTCGCCGCCGAAAAAGACAACGCCACAGCCGACATCGGCGACGTCGGTGCCGCCTTCGGCCCGATCGCGGTCAAGCAAGGCGTGGTGCAACCTTACAAGCCGAGTACTTGGGCACAGGTTCCGGACTGGGCCAAGGACAAGGACGGTAACTGGGCACTGGCCTACACCGGCTCCATCGCGTTCATCATCAATAAAAAGCTGCTGCACGGTTCCGCAGCGCCGACCAAATGGGCCGACCTCAAGAGTGGCAAGTACAAAGTCTCCATCGGTGACGTAAGCACTGCGGCTCAAGCGGCCAACGGTGTACTGGCCGCCGCCCTTGCCAATGGCGGTGACGAGAAAAACATTCAGCCAGCCCTGTTGCTGTTCGCTGACATCGCCAAGCAGGGCCGCCTGTCCATGGCTAACCCGACGATCGCCACCATGGAAAAGGGTGAAATCGAAGTCGGTGTGGTCTGGGACTTCAACGGCCTGAGCTACAAGGCCAAGATGGCGAATCCGGATGACTACACCGTGCTGATTCCATCCGATGGCTCGGTGATTTCCGGCTACACCACCATCATCAACAAATACGCCAAGAACCCGAACGCCGCCAAGCTGGCCCGCGAATACATCTTCAGCGACGCTGGCCAGATCAACCTGGCAAAAGGCAACGCCCGTCCGATTCGCGCCGAGCATTTGACTCTGCCGGAAGAGGTCAAGGCCAAACTGCTGCCTAACGAGCAGTACAAAAAGGTTACGCCGATCAAAGACGCGGATGCGTGGGAAAAGACCTCCAAGTCGCTGCCTCAGAAGTGGCAGGAAGAAGTCATCATCAATATGCCGTAACGCATTGGGGATCTGATAGAGATCCACTGTAGGAGCGAGGCTTGCCCGCGAAAAGGGACTGACATTCAACATTGATGTTGTCTGACAGGCCGCCTTCGCGAGCAAGCTTCACTCCTACAGGTTTGACGATATTCACTGTTTTCGCGGAGTCCCCCCATGAAGCACAACGTCATCCTTGTCGTGCTCGACGGCCTCAATTACGAAGTCGCGCGCCACGCCATGGGGCATCTGCAGGCTTACGTTGGCGCAGGACGCGCGGCGCTCTACAAACTGGAATGCGCACTGCCGGCCCTGTCCCGACCGCTTTACGAATGCATCCTGACCGGCGTTAAGCCGATCGACAGCGGCATCGTTCACAACAACGTCTCGCGCCTGTCCAACCAGCGCAGCATCTACCATTACGCCACCGACGCTGGTCTGAAAACCGCCGCCGCGGCCTATCACTGGGTCAGCGAGTTGTATAACCGTTCGCCGTTCGTAGCTGCCCGGGACCGTCACACCGACGACCCGAAACTGCCGATCCAGCACGGTCACTTCTACTGGAGCGACCACTATCCGGACTCGCACTTGTTTGCCGACGCAGAAAACCTGCGCCTGCGCCATGCGCCGAACTTTCTGTTGGTTCACCCCATGAACATCGACGACGCCGGGCACAAGCACGGCCTCGACACCCCGCAATACCGCAACAGCGCCCGCTCGGCGGACGTCATCCTCGCTGACTACCTGCAAGGCTGGCTCGACGCCGGATACCAGGTGCTGGTGACCGCCGACCACGGCATGAACAACGACCGCTCGCACAACGGCCTGCTGCCTGAAGAACGCGAAGTACCGCTGTTCGTCCTCGGCGATGCCTTCAGCTTCAGCCAAAGCGCAGCACCGAAACAAACCGAACTGTGCGGCACCGTCTGCGAACTGCTGGGCGTGCCCCACGACAAACCTGTGTGCCGGGAGCTGCTCAAGTGAATGCCATGACCCGCGGTAAATGGCTGGCCGCTCTGTGCCTGGTGCCCTTCGCTATTTTCTTCTTCGTGTTCGAGATCGCCCCGCTGCTCTGGGTGATGATCAACAGCCTGCAATCGGAAGAGTTCGGTTGGGGCCTGGCCAACTTCAGCAAAATCTTCAACTCGAAGTTCTATTTGCAGGCGATCCAGTACAGCCTTGAGATCAGTTTCTGGTCCAGCGTATTCGGCATCATCATTGCCGTACTCGGCGCCTATTCCCTGCGCCGGGTCGACTCGAAACTGCGCAACTTCGTGAATGCCTTCGCCAACATGACCAGCAACTTCGCCGGTGTGCCCCTGGCCTTCGCGTTCATCATCTTGCTGGGGTTCAACGGCACCTTCACCATCATGCTGAAACAGGCCGGAATCATTCAGGATTTCAACCTGTACTCGAAAACCGGGCTGATCATTCTCTATACCTACTTCCAGATTCCTCTGGGCGTGCTGCTGCTCTACCCGGCCTTCGATGCCCTGCGCGAAGACTGGCGTGAATCCGCCGCTTTGCTGGGGGCCAATGGCTGGCAGTTCTGGCGGCACATCGGTCTGCCGGTGTTGACCCCGGCGCTGCTGGGCACGTTCGTGATTCTGTTGGCCAATGCGCTCGGCGCGTATGCCACGGTCTACGCGCTGACCACCGGCAACTTCAACGTGTTGCCGATCCGTATCGCGGCGATGGTGTCCGGCGACATTTCCCTCGACCCGAACCTCGCCAGTGCGTTGGCCGTGGTGCTGGTGGCGTTGATGACCCTGGTGACCATCGTGCATCAGCTGCTGTTGAAGAGGAGCTACCATGTCTCGCGCTGAACTGGGGCCCGTCGGTGTCTACCACCGGGTCATTGTGTATTTGCTGTTTGCCATTCTGTTGTTGCCGCTGCTCGGAACCCTGATCTACTCGATCGCCAGCAGTTGGTCGGCGACGATTATGCCCAGCGGCTTTACCTTCAAATGGTACATCCAGCTGTGGAGCGATCCGCGCTTTCTCGATGCATTCGGTCAGTCGTTACTGGTTTGTATCGGCTCGCTGATTCTGTCGGTGGTGCTGATTCTGCCGCTGCTGTTCGTGGTGCATTACCACTTCCCGAAGCTCGATGCGCTGATGAACATCCTGATTCTGCTGCCCTTCGCGGTGCCGCCGGTGGTGTCGTCGGTGGGGCTGTTGCAGCTCTATGGTTCGGGGCCGTTCGCGATGGTGGGTACGCCGTGGATTCTGATCGGTTGCTACTTCACCGTGGCGCTGCCGTTCATGTACCGGGCGATTACCAACAACCTGCAAGCGATCAACCTGCGCGACCTGATGGATGCCGCACAACTGCTCGGCGCCAGCACTTGGCAAGCAGCCTTCCTGGTGGTGTTGCCGAACCTGCGCAAGGGGCTGATGGTGGCGTTGCTGCTGTCCTTCTCGTTCCTGTTCGGTGAATTCGTGTTCGCCAACATCCTCGTCGGCACCCGCTACGAAACGCTGCAGGTCTACCTCAACAACATGCGTAACAGCAGCGGCCACTTCACCAGCGCGCTGGTGATTTCCTACTTCTTTTTTGTGCTGGTTCTGACCTGGGTGGCCAATATCTTGAACAAGGACAAAAGCGAATGAGCTATGTGAGCGTCCAACATCTTCAAAAAGATTACTCGGGCACCACCGTATTCAGTGACATCAACTGCGAAATCAAGAAAGGCGAATTCGTCACCCTGCTCGGCCCGTCCGGTTGCGGCAAGTCCACGCTGCTGCGTTGCATCGCCGGCCTGACCTCGGTGGACGGTGGCCAGATTCTGCTGGAAGGTCACGACCTCGTCCCGCTGAGCCCGCAGAAACGCGGAATCGGCATGGTGTTCCAGAGTTATGCGCTGTTTCCGAACATGACCGTGGAGCAGAACGTCGCCTTCGGTTTGCGTATGCAGAAGGTCAACGCCGACGACAGCCAAAAACGCGTCGCCGAAGTGCTGAGACTGGTAGAGCTCAATGACTTCGCCGCCCGCTACCCGCATCAACTGTCCGGCGGCCAGTGCCAGCGTGTTGCCCTGGCTCGCTCGCTGGTGACCCGGCCTCGGCTGCTGTTGCTGGATGAACCGCTGTCGGCACTCGATGCGCGGATTCGCAAGCACTTGCGCGAACAGATCCGTCAGATCCAGCGCGAACTCGGCCTGACCACGATCTTCGTCACTCACGATCAGGAAGAAGCCCTGACCATGTCTGATCGAATCTTCCTGATGAATCAGGGAAAGATCGTACAAAGCGGAGATGCCGAAACCCTCTACACCGCGCCAGTCGACGTGTTTGCCGCAGGCTTCATCGGCAACTACAACCTGCTGGACGCCGACAGTGCCAGCAAACTGCTGCAACGGCCGATCACCCACCGCATCGCGATCCGCCCGGAGGCCATTGAGCTGAGCCTGAACGGCGAACTCGACGCCCAGGTGCGCAGCCACAGCCTGTTGGGCAACGTGATTCGCTATCGGGTGGAAGCTCGGGGGGTGGAATTGGTGGTCGATGTGCTGAACCGTTCGGCGTCCGACCTGCATCCCGATGGTCAGCGCCTGGCACTTTCCATCGATCCGACAGCCCTGTGTGAGGTAGCCTGATGACCTTGCTGATGTTGAAGAGAGAACCGCACTGATGGCCCTGGCAATTTTTGATCTGGACGAAACCCTGATCCATGGCGACTGCGCCTCGCTGTGGAGCGAACAGATGGCCCGCCTCGGCTGGGTCGACCGCGAATCCTTCTTGCGTCGCGACAAGGAATTGATGGATGCGTACGGCAGGGGCCACCTGGCCATGGAAGACTACATGGCCTTCAGCCTGGAGCCGCTGATCGGTCGCACGCCGCAAGAGGTCGAGCACTTGGTGGCGCCCTGGGTGGAGGACTTCATCGAGCCGATCATCTTCAGCGACGCCACCAAAACCATCGCCGCCCACCGCAAGGCCGGTGACCGGATCCTGGTGATCTCGGCCTCGGGCACGCATTTGGTCAAGCCGATTGCCGACCGTCTGGGCATCGACGAGATTCTCGGCATCGAGCTGGAAGTGGCGCACAGGGTGTACAGCGGCAACACGGTTGGCACCCTGACCTACCGCGAAGGCAAGATCACCCGACTGCTGGAATGGCTGGACGCCGAAGAGGAAAACCTTGAAGGCGCGAGTTTCTACTCGGATTCACGCAACGATTTGCCGCTGCTGCTGAAGGTGGATTTCCCGCATGTGGTAAACCCCGATCCGGTATTGCTCGAACACGCCGAAAAAGCCGGCTGGCCGATCCATATCTGGAAATAACCAGATCCCTTGTGTTGATCGTTCCCACGCTCCGCGTCCCAGAAGCGGACGCAGAGCGTCCATTGAGGCATTCCCACGCAGAGCGTGGGAACGATCATCCCTAAACCAGGCTGTCGTCGATCACCAGCACCAGCTTGCCCGACACCTGATTGGTCGCCAGCTCCGCAAACGCCGCTTCGGCATCCTCGATCGCAAACGTTCTGGCCAGTTGCGGGCTCAAACGCCCTTCGGCAAACAGCGGCCAGACGTGCTGGCTGAGATCGCTGAACAAATCGGCCTTGAACTGCTCATCGCGATTGCGCAGGGTCGAACCCAGCAGTTGCACGCGCTTGGCCAACACTTGCGCCAGATCCAGCTGCGCCTCACGACCGCCCATCAAACCAATCAACACCCAACGGCCATCACGAGCCAGCAGCTTGAGGTTCAGCGCCGCATAGTTGCCGCCCACCGGATCCAGAATCACGTCGAACGGGCCCAGATCGTTCAGACTCTCCAGATCCTTGTTGCGCACCACTCCACCCTGGGCACCCAGTGCTTCACAGTAGGCCAGACGATCCTCGGAGCCGACGCTGACCCAGCACGGGTTGCCAAATGCCTTGCACAGCTGAATGGCAGCTGAACCGATTCCACTTGCTCCGGCGTGCAGAAGAACTTTCTCACCTGGTTTGAGCGCAGCCAGTTGAAACAAATTCAGCCAAACCGTCGCATACACTTCCGGCAACGCCGCGGCCTCGGCCAGGGACAAACCTTCGGGAACCGGCAACACATGCCGTCCGTCGACAACTACCTCTTCGGCCATCCCCCCCCCGGCCAGCAAGGCGCAAACCCGATCGCCGACTTGCCAGGACGAGCCCGGGCCGACCTCGCTGATCACCCCCGAACACTCAAGACCCAGTGCTTGACTGGCTCCCGGCGGTGGCGGATACAGGCCTGCTTTCTGTAACAAATCGGCTCGATTGAGTCCCGCAGCCGCCACTCGGATACGAACTTGTCCTACATCGCACGTAGGACTCGGCTCCTCAACCCACTCCACTCGCCCTTCAACGCCTTGCAATGCTTTCACAGTGCCTCCATAGTGAGTCTGGACTGAGCCCGAAGCTGTAGCGCCGGGCTTTCTTGCATTATGCGACCGGCCCTTGTGGGAACCGGCGACTTCAAAGACGGCCTAATATGCGTGATCAATTGTCCCCGCGTCGAATCAGCATGAAGCATTTTTTCCCCAGCACCGCCCTCGCTCTTGTCATTGGTTTCGGTCTTTTGCCGATGTCGAGCAATTCGTTCGCAGCCAACAGCTGGGACAAGCTTCAGCCCGATCGCGACGAAGTCATCGCCAGTCTGAACGTCGTCGAATTGCTCAAGCGCCACCACTACAGCAAGCCGCCGCTCGACGATGCGCGCTCCGCGATCATCTACGACAGCTACCTCAAGCTGCTGGATCCATCGCGCAGCTACTTCATGGCCAGTGACATTGCCGAATTCGACAAATGGAAAACCCAGTTTGACGACTTCCTCAAGAGCGGCGACCTGAACGCCGGGTTCACCATGTACAAGCGCTATCTGGACCGCGTCAAGGCGCGTCTGGACTTTGCCCTTGCCGAGCTGAACAAGGGCGTCGACAAAATCGACTTCACCACCAAGGAAACCTTGCTGATCGACCGCAAGGATGCCCCTTGGCTCAAGACCACCGCCGAGCTCGACGACCTGTGGCGCAAGCGCGTCAAGGACGAAGTGCTGCGGATGAAGATCTCCGGCAAAGAGCCGAAGCAGATTCAGGAAACCCTGACCAAGCGTTACAAGAATCAGCTGGCGCGTCTGGACCAGACCCGCGCGGAAGATATCTTCCAGGCGTACATCAACACCTTCGCCATGTCCTACGACCCGCACACCAACTATCTGTCGCCGGATAACGCGGAGAACTTCGACATCAACATGAGCCTGTCCCTGGAGGGCATCGGCGCCGTGTTGCAGAGCGATAACGACCAGGTCAAAGTCGTGCGCCTGGTGCCTGCCGGCCCGGCCGACAAGACCAAGCTAGTGGCACCGGCCGACAAGATCATCGGCGTGGCCCAGGGCAACAAAGAGATGGTCGACGTGGTCGGCTGGCGCCTGGACGAAGTGGTCAAACTGATTCGTGGGCCGAAAGGCACCGTGGTGCGCCTGGAAGTGATCCCGGCCAGCAATGCGCCGAACGACCAGACCAGCAAGATCGTGCCGATCACCCGTGAAGCGGTGAAACTCGAAGATCAGGCGGTGAAGAAGTCGGTCCTCAACCTCAAGCAGGATGGCAAGGACTATAAGCTCGGCATCATCGAGATCCCGGCCTTCTACCTGGACTTCAAGGCCTTCCGTGCCGGCGATCCGGACTACAAGAGCACCACCCGCGACGTCAAGAAGCTGCTGACCGAACTGCAGAAAGACAAGGTCGACGGCGTGGTCATCGACCTGCGCAACAACGGCGGCGGCTCCTTGCAGGAAGCCACCGAGCTGACCAGCCTGTTCATCGACAAAGGTCCGACCGTGCTGGTGCGTAACGCCGACGGCCGGGTCGATGTACTGGAAGATGAAAACCCGGGCGCGTTCTACAAAGGCCCGATGGCGTTGCTGGTCAACCGTTTGTCTGCCTCGGCGTCTGAGATCTTCGCTGGCGCAATGCAGGACTACCACCGCGCACTGATCATCGGCGGCCAGACCTTCGGCAAAGGCACCGTGCAGACCATTCAGCCGCTGAACCATGGCGAACTGAAACTGACCCTGGCCAAGTTCTACCGGGTTTCCGGTCAGAGCACCCAGCATCAGGGTGTACTGCCGGACATCGATTACCCGTCGATCATCGACACCAAGGAAATCGGCGAAAGCGCCCTGCCGGAAGCCATGCCGTGGGACACCATCCGTGCTGCCATCAAGCCGGCGGTCGACCCGTTCAAACCGTACATTACGCAGCTCAAGTCCGAGCATGATATGCGCTCGGCCAAAGACGCGGAGTTCGTGTTCATCCGCGACAAACTGGCCCTGGCCCAGAAGCTGATGGCCGAAAAAACCGTCAGCCTCAATGAAGCCGACCGTCGTGCACAACACGCTGATATCGAAGCCAAGCAACTGGCCATGGAAAACATCCGTCGCAAGGCCAAGGGTGAAGAGCCGCTCAAAGAGCTGAAGAAAGAAGACGAAGATGCCATCGCGGCCGAGCCGGACAAGACCAAGCCAGAAGACGACGCCTACCTGAGCGAGACCGGGCGGATTCTGCTGGATTACTTGAAACTCAACACCGCGGTCGCCAAGCACTAAGTGGTTACATCAAGATGATGGCAATTTAATGCTGACGCTCCCCGGATCGTCATCAAACAGACATCATTCTGTCGTGAAATAAAGGACCGGGAGCTTTGCGCTCCCGGTCCTTTTTTTATCGCCAGAGATCGCCATGACCACAACCGAACAGCTGAGTGCCTTGAGCTCAATACTGACTCAAAGCGGTTTGCACAGCCTGTTCCAGCCGATCATCTCCCTCTCCGAACGACAGATCATCGGCTACGAAGCCCTCAGCCGTGGCCCCTCCAACAGCCCGCTGCACTCCCCCATCGCCCTGTTCGCGGTCGCTCGCCAGGCCGGTCGCCTCAGCGAACTGGAAATCGCTTGCCGTCAAAGTGCTTGCCGACGTTTCAATGAACAGCAACTGCCCGGCAAACTGTTCCTCAATGTGTCCCCGGAATCCCTGCTCGAAGCCGCCCACCAACCTGGACGCACCCTGCAACTGCTGCAGGATTTCGGCATACCGCCGAGCCAGGTGGTGATCGAACTCACCGAACAGACCCCGACCGACGATTTCCAGTTGTTGCAAACCGCCCTGCATCACTATCGGGCGATGGGCTTTTCGATTGCGCTGGATGATCTGGGCGCGGGTTATTCGAGCCTGCGGCTCTGGTCTGAATTGCGCCCGGATTACGTCAAGATCGATCGGCACTTTATCGATGGCATTCATCAGGACGCGCTCAAGCGTGAATTCGTCGGCTCGATCCTGCAAATCGCCAAGGCTTCGCGGGCAAAAGTGATCGCCGAAGGCATTGAATTGCCAGAAGAACTCGCCGTGTTGACCGAAATGGGCGTCGATCTTGTGCAAGGCTATCTGCTCTGCCGGCCCCAGGAGCATCCGCCCCGCGATGCCCGAACCTTTATGCCCAAACCAAACAGCGCCGTAGCGATGCTGAACGAGGAAGCCAGTGACCTCAGCGCCCTGCTCAACGACCAACCGGCGATGGCCAGCGACACCCCGACCGCCACCGTACTGGAAGCCTTCCGCCGCCAGGCCAACCTGAACTCCCTGGCGGTGCTCGACAAGCAGGGCAAGCCGTGCGGCATCGTCCATCGTCATTCGCTCTCTGACGCCCTGCTCAAGCCCTTTGCCACCGACCTGTTCGCCCGCAAACCCATCAGCCGCTTGATGAGCGACGACTTCCTCGCCGTGGAGCTGAGCCAGTCGCTGCAACAGGTCAGCCGCTTGATCACCAGCCGCGCCCGCCAACGCATCGAAGAAGACTTCATCATCACCCTCAACGGCAGCTATCTGGGGTTGGGCCGAGTGATCGACGTGCTCAAACTGATTACCGAACTGAAAATCCAGCAAGCCCGCTACGCCAACCCGCTGACCCTGCTGCCGGGCAACGTTCCGATCCAGCAATGCCTGACACGGCTGCTGCAACAGGAACGGGAATCGGTGATCTGCTACGTGGACATCGACAGCTTCAAACCCTTCAACGACATCTACGGCTACGGTCGTGGGGATGAAGTCCTACTGTGTTTGGCGCAATGCCTGAACGACCGCGTCGACCCCTCCCGCGACTTTGTCGGCCATATCGGCGGCGACGACTTCCTGCTGGTGCTCGGCCCCGAAGACTGGCGCAAACGCCTCAACCAATTGCTGGACGACTTCCACAGTCAATGCCGACGCTTCTACCGCAGCGAACACCTGGAAGCCGGCTGCTTCATCGCCCCCAACCGCCAGGGCGTAAGACAGGAGTTCCCGCTGCTATCGCTGTCCATCGGCGTGGTGCATTTACATCCACAGGCCTGCGGACAACTCGACGCGAGTCAGTTGGCCGAGATGGCCTCGCAGGCCAAACACCACGCGAAGAATGTGCCGGGGTATAGCGTGCATGTGATTGATAGCCTGGCAGTGCCGACAACCGAAGAAGCGGTGGTTGTCGGACATCGGTGATGGCTGCGATCTTTTGATCTTGCTCCCCTGCCGCCCACAACTCCGTGGTGAAGGGGCTTGCCTTACTGCAAATCGATAAAGTTAAACACCCATCCTGTGGCGAGCGAGCTTGCTCGCGCTGGGCTGCGTAGCGGCCCCAAAAAATCCGGCTATATCGCCAATTTTATGAGTGCTTCGCACTCAAGCGGGAGCAAGCTCCCTCGCCACAAAAGCCGCTAGGCGCTACTCCGAAGACCGAGCCCGCAACCGCCGCCCAATCACATCCAGCACATCGCAGCCATCGCGCAGCGGAATAGACCTTGCCCAGAAATTTCGCTCAAAAAAGGCAAACGTGGGGGAAGGCTTCGCTGAAGCCTGGGTTGATTTCTCCACCGCGGGTTAACCGCTTTCGACCTATAGCTGCCGGTGGCAACAGGCGGCAACCGGCCAGAAGCGGTCAGTCGCTCAAAACACTTAAAAACCACTGATTGCTAAAGTAATCAGGATCCGAAAATAGCTCACTCGGTCGAAGGGACGGATGCTTTGCTGCCCAAGCGGATTAGTTCATTGGAGAAACACAGGCCGACGATGATCAGTGCCGCTCCCGGGTACAGGCTTTCGCGCGGTACTTCATTGAGCGCCACAAACGCTAGCAGCGCGGCGAACAGTGGCTCGGTCAGCTCCAGCGCTTGCACTTGGGATGGCTTGAGATACTCGATGGCCTTGGTGGTGCAGAAGAAGCCCAGGATTGTCGGCAGCGTGGCCAGCGCCAGTAGCGCGGCGATCGCCAGCGGCGACAGCTCGCCCATCGCGAAACCATCGGCCGCAGCCGGCATCAGCAGGTACAGGCTGCCAAAGAACAACAATTGTCGGGTGAAGTGCAGCCCCCCCGACACACCCATACGCTTCATGGCAACCGAAAAGGCCCCATAGCCGCAGCCGGCCATGGAGGCGAGCGCAGCACCTTGCAGGGTAAAGCCCTGCTGCAGGTCGCCGCCGAAGATCACCGAGATCCCAGCGATAGCCAGTGCGGCGCCAACGATAGCGTTCGCGGTGATGGCATCCTTGAGGAAAATGCGCCCCAGAATGATCGAGGAAATTGAGGCACTGGCCATCAGCACCACCACCACACCTGCCGCAGCGTAATGTCGATAGGCGGACGTTTCGAAATGGAACAGCACAAAGATGCCAAGGAATGCGCAGATAGCCGCCTGAGCCCATTTGGTCGACGCCGCCGGGCGCTTGAGGAAAAACAGTAAGATCGAGAGAAGCACGCAACCCAGTACGGTCTTGATGACAGCGACACTGCTAGCGGTGAAACCATTACTCATGAGTACTTTGCTGAGTACACCGATCGTTGCGTTCAGTGCCGCAGCGGAGAGTGCAAATATGACGCCTTTGCTGAAAGTAGATTGCATTGATGACGATCCCTGTCGCTGAATTGTCGTTCGATAGAATGCCGCCCTACATCGACGGCGCAAAGTCAGAGGGCCTAACCCTTGGCTATGCAATATGAGTTTACGAACGTTGCAGTGTGCTGCAAAGACTGACGTATATCCGGTTTGGCTATTCCATGCCTGTTGGCAAATTGCTCGACCGCCGCTGTATCAAAACGAGTGGTCTGGATAAAGTCCAAGGCTTCGGGTTTTGAATTCAAAAACCGCGCGACGGGAGGAATACTCAGTAGCAACTTCAGCAATCGGAGTGAAATGTAATGCTTGGGAGACTTTAAGCCCAAAGGTTGTGCCACCTGTACCAGGAGTTCTCGCAAGTTGGGAGTTTGGTCATCAAGCGCCAGCAGTTCCTGGCCCACCATGGCAGGATCAAAAGCACAAACCGCCACCAGCTCAACCAGGTAATCCACGGTGACCAGTGGCAGCCAGTGCTCGGCGGTACCGGGCACTGCGGTCAGCTTTCCCTGCACAAGGTTGCGTATCAACTCCACCAGCGGCTGACCGTCAAGGATATGCCCCGTGCGGCTGTGGCCACAAACCGTCGCGGGGTGGACAACGGTAATCTCCCCGCCCTTGGCGGACATGACCTCCAGGGTCGCAAAATGCGCCTCCAGCTTGCTCCCCTCGTAACCACCGACATGTCGGTAGACGGCAGGCCAATTCGTCAGCTCCGGATAACGAGGATCAATTCCGATGCGTTGCAGATGTTCATGATTTTTCAGCATGTAGCCGCCGATCATCACTAACCGGCTTTTTTGCTCAGCCGCCAACAGCGCCACGCGCTTTGCCCCTTCCACATTCACCGCACGAGAATGCTCCATTGAAAGCCCCCATGCGAAGTGGGCGCCTAGGTGGAATATGACTCTGGCGTGCCTTAGCACTTCTCGGTCAGCAAGACTCAGCCCGAGGTTGTCCCGTTCCAGATCGCCAGCTACGGCAAATACCCGGGTTGCGCACCCTCCCAAATTGTCGACTTGCTCCCGCAGTGCAGCTAGTCGCTCTGGGCGACGCATCAACACCCGAATGGTGTGACCTTTTGCACTCAGGTACGCCACCAAATGTTGACCGATGAAGCCGGTACCCCCCGTGACAAAGCACTCCACGCTCATTTCCCTGCTCCTTGTTTAAGGTGAGAAATCAAGCGTAAACTATCGACCCAACTCTATAGTCAAGCGGTGTTTTCATGAAAATCGGCGAACTCGAGGCCCGCAGCGGCGCCAGCCGCCATACGCTGCGTTACTACGAGCAAATCGGCCTGATCTCACCGCTGCGGCAAACTAACAACTATCGCGTTTACACAGAGCAAACTCTGCAGGATCTGGACTTTATCCAGCGCGCGCAAAGCATGGGGTTTTCCCTGGGGGAAATAGGCGAGATTCTGGATGCGCAGCGGAACAAGCTGATCGATTGTGCTGACGGCGCTAAGCTAATTGAAAAGAAGATGGCAGAAATCAAACAGAAAATCGCCAACTTCCAAAGCATTTATCGGTATCTGGATGAAGAGCGTGCAACCCTCGAAGCCAGTGCTGCCAAGCAACTTGAGCTTCAGCAGCTGAACAACTCTTCCAACTGAACTGTCAGCATCTGGGAAACGGAAGCTGCAGCCTGCTTCCCGTTTCAAGCCCATCGCTTACGCATTTTCTAAAACTTTGTGGCCAGGCCCCTAGACAGTAAGCGTCCGCCCAGATCGTCGATTTTTCGCTTTATCAGACCGTCGTGCGGCAGTCTGTGCGAGCGCATTCGGCTCGCTTTCCATCGCACGTTCGAGAAAATCGATGAACGCGCGCACCTTTACATTCAAAGCCGACCGCTCGGTGACACAGGCATAGATGTCCATCGGCTCAGGCTCTGCGCAAGTTGCGTTGCGACTGCCCGACTCGAACAAGGGTAGCAGTCGCCCGCTGTCGATGAGTGGCTGAGCGACAAAGCTTGCGAGACGTGCGATTCCGCCGCCGTAAACGGCGATCTGCGCGATAGTATCGATGTCATCGCAGACGAAGCTCGGGTTGACCTTAGCCTCGAAACGTCTGCCGTTGAGCACAAAAGTCCAGGGCAGAAAACGACCATCAGTTGGATAGCGAAAGACAAGGCAGGCGTGCTGCTTCAGGTCCTCAGGTGTAGTGGGCACGCCCGCGCGGTCGAGATACGCTGGCGACGCGCAGAACACGAACGGACGCGAGGCGATACGCCGGGCAATTAGCTGATCGTTCAGCTGCGCTTCGATGCGGATACTGACGTCGACGCCCTCAATCCGATGATCAACGCGTCGGTCCGTACTGATCAGTTCGATGTCGATGTGCGGGTATGCGTCCTTGAACGCGGGTATTAGCGGCGCGAGCACATGACGGCCAAACGCCGTCGTGGTGGCGATACACAGTGGCCCCTGCGGCTTGGTTGCGACGGCAGCGGCTTGCGAGGCGAGATCGATGTCGCGCGGAATGTGGCGCACCTTCTCGAAATATCGAGTGCCGCTTTCGGTAAGCGCCATGCTGCGGGTTGTGCGCGAAAGCAGACGCACTCCCAAGTGTGCTTCGAGTCGGGTGATGCTCTGGCTGACAGCGGCGGCGCTCATGCCTTGGGCGCGGGCTGCCGCCGCTATGCTGCCGTTTTCTACCACGCGTATATACGTATTGATCAAACCCAGAATATCCATCGGATCCTCGTCGCAATTCGTCGATTTTACTTAAGGATGATTTAAGCGCAACGCGTCTACCAGCGCCTTCAGCAGCTTGTTAAGTTAGCCGCTCTTTCGCCACTCAAGATTGACAAGGATTAACTGATGACCGACGGAATAGCTCAAAAAACTGCACGATTTCGCCTCCCGAAACACGCGACGCCTTACGTCTTCGCACTCTACATGGCGACGATCATGGCGTTTCTTATGTGTCTCGTCATCACCATCGCAGAATTCGGCGTTGGTAAGCATTACATGGAAAATGTGATGAATGCGTACCGAGTAGCAATGCCTTCGGCATTCGTCTGCGTGCTCGTCGTGCGCCCAATCGTTGCCCGGCTCGTTGCATGGACCGTGCAAGACTAGTGAGACAGAAACGTCGCTGGCACCTCGCTCGGTGGGTTCGAGGCAATTTCATTCGCTTGGAAAGGGCAAAACCAGAGGCGGTTTACTCACAACGGAGATGCGGCCAACCCCAACTTCAACAGTTCCTTACGTAGCAGCGAGCGCTCAAGCACAGCCATTCCGGCCTGCCATACGATCGGCAGCAAATGGCTCAACTTTTGTTGACTGACCAAGGGTTCAGCCAGAAAGTAGCTTTTGCACTCGCGGATGCTGATGACGTTCAACAGCCAGTCCCCACCCTGCGCCGCCAGCCAGTGACAGATCGTTGAACGATGCGTTCGGATCAGCGCACTGGCATCCCACACCGCCATCTGCGCGAAAACCTGCGGCAGGTTGCTATCGGCTTTCAGCCGCTTCAAATCAACCGCCAACGCACCAATCAGGTCTGACTCGATAGTGGCTTGGCACTCGGAGAAATACCGCTCGGGCCAGTCCGCTTCCAGTTTCGCCCGCCGTGCGAGGACTTCATAAGCCCGGATATCCGATTGGGTGGTCAACTGCCCTGTGAAATTCAGGGTATTGTCCAGAATTGCCGTGGCCAGCAACGCAGCACTTTTTTCGCTGATCAGCGGCAACAGCCCTGCCGCTTCCCAACGCTGAAAAATCAGAGTCGCCGCTGCGCCGATCGGCAGGATGTCTGCCGCAGATCCGAGCCTCTGCGCCCAATAGTTTTCAAAGCCAGGGTGATGGTCAATGACTTCCACCACCTGTTCAAGAACCACCACCGGGTCGAAATGGTGGTAGTCGGAGACATCCACCAACACGAACTCATCACCCGCTCTCGGCAGATAATTGTCCAGAGATGATTGCCATCCGAGCACGGTCCTGGAGATGCTGACATTGAGCGGGGCCCTACTGACGGCCCGAGCATCAACGCCTTGGTGATTCAACAGCTCGGCGTACGCAATGCAACAGGCATACGCGTCGATGTCCAGGTACGCCGAGCCTGAGGTCACCACCCTCATAACACGTGGGCCGCATTGCTGGCTGCCAATTGGCCGAAGACATAAGGATCGTTGACTATCGGGGAGAAAGAATCGCCGCACCCACCACTCTCAGATTTATCCATGATCTGAAAAAACATCGACATCGGCTTTCCTTGAAATCCATTTTCCATAATTAAAACAGCGCATTAGCGTGCCGAAACATTCTGTTATGCCCTATTTTCTGCCGACAAGACTCGTATGCTTTCATTGCGAAAATATGACGGAATGGGGGGTATTTTGAAGTCATGCTGATTTCAGCCGGGCGCTGCCGCAGCTATCGTCAGAAGAACGGCAATGGTTGGCTCAGCATCTAACTCTGCTGCATCCGGGCCATGACTGGATAAGTAGAGTCTCGTCCGATTGCGAGGCTGATGAACTACAGTCGTTAAGGCCCTACACAACCCGGCGATAGCCGGATTGCGGGTCATGGCATGCTGGTGAGCTGACTTACTCGACAGCATCAACACAGTTGGTCGCTGCACGGCGCATGCACAGGCGATAACGCATTTTTTCCGCCCAGTACTTTTCTGCCTCCGTCACGTCGCTCCACTTGTCATATGTGCTGCTTTCAAACAGACCGATAATTGGGCGACGCGAGCCTGTGCGGCGGTCGATTACGGCTGCGACGATTTCACCTGTTTGTGAATCGTACATCTTGCCTTCGACGGTCACTTGACCAGTGGCGAGGGGTTGGCCGGTGGTTTGCGTTGCCGCTTGCATCGCTGCTGCTTTCGCTCCCGGAAGTCCTAGCGGAATGTACGAGGCGGCCTTGAGCGAGGTGTCGGAGGCTTCGGCATCGACGATCGCTACAGAGATCCGCAAGGTATCCGGGCCGGGAGTCTGGACCATCTGATAATCCTTGCCAAACTGCTCATGCAACTGGTTATAGAAGCCTTGGGCAATCGCTTTGGCCTCGTCTTGTGGGGCATCCTTCAATTTAGATTTGGAACCGGCATACAGCTTGACCGGATCGAGCAGCACTTTGGTGAAGCGAGTAAAGCTCGCCGTGGAGGCATATTTCGGATTGCGGTACAGGCGCAGTGCTTCGCCGTCCTTGCCTTCTTTCATCAGCGGGTAGACATCGGAAAGAAAACCCGAGCCATTGAGGTTTTCTTCGCCCAGGGGTGTGTTTCTGCCGGGTTG
The DNA here is from genome assembly GCF_058802085.1 of Pseudomonas sp. GW822-FHT02G04. Classification (NCBI taxonomy): domain Bacteria; kingdom Pseudomonadati; phylum Pseudomonadota; class Gammaproteobacteria; order Pseudomonadales; family Pseudomonadaceae; genus Pseudomonas; species Pseudomonas sp. GW822-FHT02G04. Next base: position 6,509 of record NZ_JBXANU010000017.1, on the reverse strand, counting down.
CGAAGTCGTTGAACAACCGGCCAACGTGATGATTGCGACAGTGAGTGCCAATGAACTCATGAGCGGTTTCATACAAAGCGTCCTTGCTGAAGTCAGGGTTTGACGTGGGGGCAATTACGAGGCCAATGCCACGCAAAAATGCTAGTTCATCAACCGATAAAAAACAGCCCCCAAATCCACCGTCGCACATTTGTTTTGGATATTTTCGCTACCTGCCCCTCTTCGCCTTTGTAGGCGCAGTATTTCTTTATGCGCAGGGCTTTTTAACTGAAGCTCGCCCATGAGGCGCTGAACAGTTTTGTGGTTCACGAAGGACGATCGTTAGATCCCCCCACAACGCTCGCTTATCGAAGAACATCGAATTACTGCGCAGCATCGCCACTCACCAACCCTTTCAACTTGATCTCAGCCAACGGATGCCCGGCCTTCAAAGCAATACGCCAAAACCGCGCCGCTTCCACCGGATCTGGCGCCTTGCTCGGCGTCCCCGCGAGGCAGATCGCGCCAACCTGATACGCGGCCTTGCCGTCCCCCGCCAATGCGGCCAGGCGCAGTAATCGTATGCCTTCCTCGCGAGCCCCAAGGCCGACGCCGCGAAAGGTCAGAATGTGGCCGTAGAAGCTCTGGGCGCCGACGTCCCCCAGGTTCGCCATGCGCGCGAACTGGCCCTCGAGCCAACGCCAGCCTCGCGGCTGGCGCACAAACCACGACCAGTGGAACAACCGGCGGGCCAGCCAGTAACCGGTCCGCGCCTTGAGTCGTAGAAACACTCAGGCTTCCGCCGACTCGGGGTACTCGTATTCGAACACCCGCACTACTTCCGAGGCATGCCAGGACGCGGCAGCCACGCCATCGGACGGTCCGGAGAAGCGCCCGAGGCGCTCGACACATTCGAAGAAGCCGGTGCGCGGCAAGCGGCTGGCGCCCTGGCTGATTACCAGTGAGCTGCGCAGCGGCTGCTCGGCCTTGGCATCCAGCGCGGCCAGGTGCTCAAGGGCGGCGGTCAGGGTTTGCATGGCGGGCGTGGGTAGCTGCAAACGCTCCAGCAACGCCCGATAAGTCAAAAGATGGCGCTGACGACGCGCCTGATCCAGTTCCCCCAGCAATCCATCCCAATGTTGACGACTGATGCGTACGCTCACGATTCATCCCTCCATCCCGGCACCGTCAATTCCCAGGCGAGGCTGCGGCGAATAGCAGCGTCAGGTTGACGCTCACCGCTTTCGATCAAGGCGAGATATGACGGGCTGATGCCTACCGTGCGGGCAAGCGCCTCAATGGCGATGCCCTTCCCTTCGCGCAAACTGCGTAGTTGATCCAGACCCGGAAGAATCGGGTCTGGTGCCGCCACGGGACGCTCTGGGGCGTCGTGTGGTGGTTGTTGCTTGATGCCTGCTGCTTTCAGTAGAGCCTGATACTGGGCCCATGGCAGAACCGCATATTCTGGTTCGCCTTCGCGTGTAATTATCTGAATATCCATGACTACCCCGTAGGACAACGACACGTAGCGAGTCGGCACTTTTCCCTAGAAGTGTAATCCTAACAGCGGCCAAGGTCGCGGGGGGTATGAATATGGATGATCCTGAATCGGTTCAGTTTTTTTTCGGGCCCTGTAGTTGCAGTTGTTCCGGGGTATCAGGCAGGCGTTCGACCACCGCGAGTTTTTCCGGCGCCTGACGATTGCGCCAGGCGCGGAAGGCGTTGAGTTCGTCATCGAGGACTTTCATCAGCCAGGCCAGCACGGCAATGTCGTCGAGCATGCCGAACACCGGGATGAAATCCGGGATCGCATCCACCGGGCTGAGGAAATACATCAGGCCGGCCACTACCGAAACCAGCGCTTTCGGGCTGATGGCCCGGTACTCGCCACGCCAGTAGGCCAGGCAGAGTGCCTGCAACAAGCGCAGATCGTCCTTTATTTTGCCCAGACGATTACCTTGGCTGGCACCTTTGCTGGCAACCGCAAACAGCAGGGTTGGCAAACGACCACGGGCGAGCAGGCGCCCGGCCAGTGGCAGGAAACGGGCGAAATTCCAGGGCGTTTTCATCTTTTCCTCCCACTGAAATGTTATCCACACAAATTGTGGATAACCTTGTGAACAGAGCTGCATTTCACCGCTGGAAGCCCCGTTTCATAAGGGTCCTGCTCAGATCGGGCGTTTTTTACTCACATAAAAAAACCCAAGATTTCATTGACTTGGCGCACCGGTCCGTCTAGCTCGGGCACTCTCACTGGCTATGACTGCAGCGTACCGCATCCGTTCTCTTTGTTTACCTTCACTGAACCCCAGATGCAACAACGCCCCGCATAAGCGAGGCGTTGTTGTCAGAGCAGACGCGGATTACTTGGCGTCGTCTTGTTTGGCTGGATCCTTGATGGCCAGCAGCTCCAGGTCGAATACCAGCACCGAGTTGGCTGGAATCGCCGGGCTAGGGCTTTGGGCGCCGTAAGCCAGGTCGCTAGGGATGTACAGTTTGTACTTCTCGCCAACGTGCATCAGTTGCAGGCCTTCGACCCAACCCGGAATCACACCGCTGACCGGCAGATCGATCGGGCTGCCGCGCTCGACGGAGCTGTCGAAAACGGTGCCGTTGGTCAGTTTACCGGTGTAGTGAACAGTCACTACGTCGGTCGGCTTAGGCTGTGCGCCATCGGCCTTCTTGACCACTTCGTATTGCAGGCCGGAAGCCGTGGTGACGACACCGGCTTTCTTGCCATTCTCTTCGAGGAATTTCTTGCCGGCGGCTGCCGACTCTTCGCTCATCTTGGCCAAACGCTCTTCGGCACGCTTCTGCAGCGCTGCGAAGGCTTCAACCAGTTCCTCATCCTTCAGTTTCTGTTCTTTCTTGCCGACGGCATCTTCGATGCCTTGGGCTACGGCTTTGGAGTCCAGATCATCCATGCCTTCCTGAGCCAGACTTTTGCCCATGTTCAGGCCAATGCCGTAGGAAGCTTTTTGCGCCGGGGTTTTCAGCTCTACGCTGGTCTGCGAATCACAACCCGCAAGTACCAGACCAACCAGGGCCACCGCCGCAGCCAACCGATGCTGTTTCATGCTATTTCCTTGTTCATGCGCCTAAAGGGCAATCGAGTAAAGCCGCGAGCTTATCAGGCGGCCACGACCAATGGCTACCGGCATGAGAGCAGGAAACTTCCGATAAGTTCAGGTGTTTAAACGCATTTCGGGGTTAGAAGGATGAAGCTTCTGTCATCTGGCCCCCACAGACCTGGAGACCGATTCCCACAGCCCCAAGCGTAATGGCCTCTTGCCGCATCTCGTCAGCTGAGGCATAAGAGAGTTACAAATTGACAAGGATGTTTATCGTGCGCCTCATAATCCGCTTGCTGATTCTGATCGCAGCACTGCTGGGGCTGGGCCTCGCGGTGGTGCTGTACTATGTCGCCAACCCGAAATTGCCAGCCTGGTCACCGGCACAACAGGTGCATTACCTGGAGCAATGGAGCGCCGCAGACCGCCAGGCCTACTACTTCACGCCCCAAGGCACTCAGGTCAAAGGCTTGCGCTATGACTGGTTCAACGCCCTCGAACTGCCCTTCTCGCAAAAACGATTCGCCGCTCCCGAATACCTCGCACGCTTTGGTTTTCTGATCGATCCAGGCCAGAAAGCCACGCCAAACAACCCTGGCAACCTGCCCGTCGGTTTCGCCAGTCATCAAAATCCGGGCAGCCAGGAAGAGTTTCTGGACATCACCTGCGCCGCCTGCCACACCGGCGAATTACGCTTCAATGGCCAGGCCGTGCGCATCGACGGCGGCTCGGCTCAGCATGTGTTGCCGTCCAGCGTCCCGACCCTGCGCGGCGGCAGCTTCGGCCAGGCACTGGTGGCCAGCCTCGCCTCGACTTACTACAACCCGTGGAAATTCGAACGTTTCGCGCGCAATGTTTTGGGTCAGGACTACGATGCCCGGCATCAACAGCTACGCCAGGACTTCAAAAGCTCACTCGATACCTTCTTGAAAGTGGCCTGGAACGATACCCATCGCGGGCTCTACCCCACCGAAGAAGGCCCCGGCCGTACCGACGCCTTCGGGCGCATTGCCAACGCCAGCTTCGGCGATGCCATTTCGCCCGCCAACTACCGCGTGGCCAACGCGCCGGTGGACTACCCGCAACTGTGGGACATGTGGACCTTCGACTGGGTGCAGTGGAACGGCTCGGCGCAGCAACCGATGGCCCGCAATATTGGCGAGGCCCTGGGTGTCGGCGCCACGCTGAATTTCTTCGACGGCAGCGGGCAGCCCCTCAAGGGCGACGACCGCTACCCGTCCAGCGTCCGGGTGCGCGATCTGCACCGGATCGAACAAACCCTGCAACGACTCAAACCGCCCACCTGGCCGGAAGCCCTGTTGGGCACCATCGACAAGCCCCTGGCCGCAAAAGGCCGCGCTCTATTCGCTGAAAACTGCGCCGGGTGCCACGTCCCCCGCGTCACCCAAAGCGACGGCAGACCGGTGCAACATCTGAAATTGTTGCCCGTGGAGCTGATTGGCACAGACCCCGGCGCGGCCAACAATATTGCCGACCATCGCTTCGATCTGACGGCCTTGAAGTGGGATCCGGCAGAGCTTGCACAACTGGACGTACAACTGCATCCAAAACCCACGGAACCCTTGGATTTGAGCCAGTTGTCAGTGGCCAAGGGGCTGGCCTACGTCACTGCTTTCGTGGGGAACCAGGCTTACCGCGCAGCCAATGTGACGCCTACGGAGCGTCCAAACCTGGACGGTTTCGGCCTGCCTATCGGCGTTCAGGAATTGCGCAGCTATAAAGCCCGACCACTGGCGGGCGTCTGGGCTACACCACCGTTCCTGCACAACGGTTCGGTGCCGAGCATTTACCAACTGCTCTCGCCCCAGGATGAACGCGCAACAACGTTCTACAAGGGCACCTTCGAATACGATCCCAAACACTTGGGCTATCGCACCGAAGCCTTCACCAACGGTTTTGTGTTCGACACGCGCATTACCGGCAACCACAACAGCGGTCACGAATTCCGCGCAGGCGAGCGCGGTAATGGCGTGATCGGTCGCCTGCTGCAACCGCAAGAGCGCTGGGCGCTGCTGGAATACTTGAAAGTGTTGGGCGGCCCGCTGGAGTCGCAATTGCCAGACCACCTCATCAGTCAAAAGGATTGACCCATGCTGATCACGCTCTGGCTACGCCTGGGTGCCTTCCTTGGTAAAACCCTGCTGTGGTCGTTAGGGTTGGGGGTCCTCGGCTGGGCGCTGACCATGGCATGGTTCGCCTGGCAACATCGCGGCCCGGTATCGGCTGAAGAACTGATTCCGGATGGCGAAGCGGCGATGACCCGGGACATCATCCAGACGGCGGTACGGATCGTCGATCAACACCGCGAAAGTACTCGCTATCTGCGCGACGCTCACGCCAAGGCCCATGGTTGCGTGAAGGCAGAGGTTCAGGTGCTGCCGGATCTGGCGACGGCGTTGCGCCAAGGCGTGTTCAGCGAACCTGGCAAAACCTGGCAAGCGACGATGCGGCTGTCCAACGGCAATGCCTATCCGCAGTTCGACAGCATCCGCGATGCCCGGGGCATGGCGATCAAGTTGTTCGATGTGCCGGGGAAACAGTTGCTGAGTGGCCGACAAGGGCGCAGCGAACAGGATTTCGTGATGTTCAACCATCCGAACTTCTTTGTCAGCGATGTCGCCGAGTATCGTCAGAATGTGGCCGCTCAGGCTGACGGCAAAAAGATAATGGCGTTCTTCCCGGCTTGGGACCCGCGCACCTGGCAGGTTCGCCATCTGTTTATTGCGCTGGCGACACTCTCCCCTGCCCCGGCAAGCCCGACCCAGACCACCTATTTTTCGGTTTCGCCTTACAAGTTTGGTGAGGCCAACGCCAAATTCCGGGTGTTGCCGGATCCTGATAGTTGCCCGGCCTACACGTTGCCCACGCAAAATCAAAACCTGCCGAATTTCCTGCGCAGTGCGCTGAACCAGCAGTTGTCGACTGACCGGGTGCCGGCCTGCTTCGTGTTACAGATCCAGCGCCAGGATCCGGGCCAATACATGCCGATCGAAGACACCAGCATCGAGTGGCGTGAACGAGACGCGCCCTTCGAAACCGTGGCCAGGATCAAGCTGCCCGCCCAGGATTTCGACACCCCGGCGCTAAATCTGCAATGCGACAACCTGTCGTTCAATCCATGGTTCGGCCTTGAAACCCATAGGCCGATTGGTGGGATCAACCGATTGCGCAAAGCGGTGTACGAGGCCGTCAGCGACTATCGACACAGCCGCAATGCCGAACAATAAATAAGGCAGAAACGAAAAAAGCGACCCGAACAGGTCGCCTTCTTCAGTGAATCCGGCACAAAGCCAAATCCCAGACAGCAAAAAGCCCGCATTAAGCGGGCTTTCTGTGGTGATCTGGCGTTCAGTGTTCCAGATACCGAATATGGCGCAGCGGACGGGACTCGAACCCGCGACCCCCGGCGTGACAGGCCGGTATTCTAACCGACTGAAC